>NZ_SFBZ01000201.1:0-14449 GCF_007095495.1 Microcystis sp. M_QC_C_20170808_M9Col
CCCTAAGCCGAGTTTTCAAGGTGCTGCGCCGTCCACTTGGTTTTCGAGACTGGCCTTTTAATTCTAACGTAAAGCCAACCTAGAACGGCGGGGTTTCAGACCCAAAATTTCCGATGAGGTTAATGCGTCCCCGCTCATAACGACGACGAACCACATCTTCAGGAATATTATGACCGCCACTGGCTACCCTTCTGTGAACTCTCTCTAAAGCTAATTCTGGACTTTGTAGCCAAAAATAAATAAGATTGAGCCTATAGCCAGAACTGCGACAGTCTCTCAAAAAACGGGCAAAATGTCGGGCTGCCAGGGTGCTTTCAAAGGCAAAATCTATTCCTTGGCACTTCAGTGTTACCAGCCTTTCTAACATCAACCGTCCTGCTTGGATAGCAACCGACTCAGGATTAAAAGGTGAGAGTCCGGCGGCAATTTCATCGGCGTTAACGTACTCGATAACGCCTAAAAAGTTGGGTAAAATTTTTTTAGCGACGGTGGTTTTCCCGGAACCATTGGGGCCACCAATTAGATAAACGTCAGACATGAGGGAAAAGCTCGTCCTCCAGATTATTTTGAGATAACCTCGAACTAAGTACCAGTGGTACCAGTTTACCAGAAGTGGCTACTCTCCTAGATGATGGTAATCTGAGAACATTTGGCGATGACGGTTGCCAAGAGGTTTTCACTAATCTCGATCGAATTCGTTACCCTGAAAAATCCTGTATTTTTTAACAAGTCAGACTAAATCTTTCAAGGAGGACTTGAAAAATTGCCTTGGCATAAGTTGATATTTGAGAGACGAAAATATAGAAGCAGCTGATTATTTACTAACCTACTTTTTTTTATTTTTAACGGGTTAGGGCTGGGATATACTGAGATTGTTGCTTATAGATCACTACTATGGGACGTTTAGCGCTGATCAGCGTCACTGACAAAACCGGAATAGTTGACTTTGCCCGTCAGCTAACAGAAGAATTTGATTTTGAAATTATTAGCAGTGGAGGAACCGCCAAAACACTGCAATCGGCGGGGATTCCCGTGATTAAAGTGGGAGAATATACAGGATCTCCTGAAATCTTGGGCGGAAGGGTGAAAACTCTCCATCCTCGCATCCATGGCGGTATTTTGGCTAGACGGGATTGGCAGTCAGATTTAGCGGAAATGGAGGCTAATCAAATTCGTCCTTTTGATTTGGTGGTGGTTAATCTCTATCCCTTTGAACAGACGATCGCTAATCCTGATGTCACCACCGCTCAGGCGATCGAACAAATCGATATCGGTGGTCCGGCGATGTTACGCGCCTCAGCTAAAAATTTCGCCCATTTGACTGTCATCAGTAACCCGAAGTATTACGAGCAGTATTTAAGCCAATTACGGCAAAATAACGGCGAAATCTCCCTGGAATTCCGTCAAAAAATGGCGGGGGAAACCTTCGCTTTAACCAATGCCTACGATGGTGCGATCGCTGCCTATTTCGCCAGCTTAAACGGGGAAACGACTCGCTTTAATTTGGCGGGAAATGCCCTGCAAACCCTGCGTTACGGCGAAAATCCCCACCAAAGTGCCACTTGGTACGGCAGCGGTACAATGGCTCAAGGTTGGGGAAAAGCGACCTTATTACAGGGAAAAGAACTAAGTTATAACAATTTAGTCGATTTAGAAGCAGCCCGCCGTTTAATCGCCGAATTCGGCAGTGAAGAACCGGCTGCCGCTATCTTGAAACACACTAATCCCTGTGGGGTGGCGATCGGTGGTAGTTTAGTGGAAGCTTATACTAAAGCTTTTAACGCCGATGCTATCTCGGCTTTTGGGGGTATTGTTGCCCTAAATCAAGCCATAGACGAAGCAACCGCTAAAGAATTAACGAAAACCTTCCTAGAATGCGTGGTTGCCCCCGATTGTAGCCCCGAAGCCCGGGATATCCTTGCTAAAAAGTCAAAAGTGCGGATTTTATTGCTGCCGGATTTAAGCACGGGAGAAAAACAAACAGTAAAAGTTATCGCCGGCGGTTTTCTAGTACAAGCGGCCGATGACGTGGTGGAAACTCCGGATGAGTGGCGCGTGGTGACAGAAAAACAACCCACTGCCGCACAATTAGCGGAATTACTGTTTGCTTGGAAAGTATCTAAGCACGTTAAATCTAACGCTATTGTGGTGACAAAAAATCAAACTACTTTAGGCGTTGGTGCGGGGCAAATGAATCGCGTTGGTTCGACGAAAATTGCCCTTGAACAAGCAGGGGAAGCGGCCAAAGGTGGCTATTTAGCTAGTGATGGTTTTTTCCCCTTTGATGATTCTATTCGCACGGCAGCCCAGTTTGGTATCGAGGCAATTGTTCAACCGGGAGGTTCTTTAAAAGATCAGGATTCGATTAATGCCGCTAATGAGTTAGGTTTAATTATGGTCTTAACAGGCATTCGTCATTTCTTGCATTAATACAAAGTTAGGGTGTGTTGATGCTTAAATTAACGCACCCCAACCAGTTATTAATTATTGGTTAATTTCCCCTATTCAATAGACCTCGACCTAATATTATCTCAAGACTAAAAGTCTTTCTATTCAAGAGACTTAACCCCAAATAAAAATAATTTTAATTGCCCCATATTTTTTCAGTGAAATTGAATTAGCAACGATAGATATACATTTCAGCCATCGACTATCTCGCTAGTACAGAACATAAAAGCAAGCTGTGACTGGGTTATAATTTTTGGAGATATCTAATAGTCTTAAACTGTTGTTTCAGCCTTGTTTTCTTGTATATAGCAGTTTTCATCAGAATGAGGTGTGGGCAAGGGGCTTAATCCCCTTGTTGGTAAAACTTATCGCTTATCGATACCTCAGTAACGTGAAAAGCGCTATAATAGAGTTAAAGTTTTATAATCTCAAACCGTCATTCGTAAATTATATCAATCAATGCAAAACTTAATTAACTTCAGACCCAAAGATAGAATGCAGTTAACAGCAGTGGTTTTGATAATCTTAGCCATTGCCTTCGCATTTTTTACGAGAATTATCACTGCTTTTGAATACGTTACCTTTGATATCGGACCCGACCCCGACCAGATACTAATTGGCAATACTGTAATCAATATGTGGCAGGGAAAAATACCCGCTTTAGGTATGGCTGGCTCTGGAGGAAAATATCCCTTTACTATTCCTCCTCTTTACTTCTATTTGATCTTCCCATTTACTATTCTTGGTTCCAATCCCTCTTTTTTAGTTTTGGCTAATGGTTTATTTTCTTTTTTGGCCATTCCGCTCCTAATTTATCTTGTTTACCAACTTTTGGAAAATGTGGAATTTTCTAAGCGAATTCTTCTAGCAAGTCTGGCAGGATTTTGGTATAGTACGGTTTATGCTGACTATTTTATTAGTAATTTTTCTTGGAATCCTAGTCCAATGCCGTTTTTTCTAATAATTTTTGTACTTCTATATAAATTTCAGTTAGAAACCAAGAAACCTTTATATTATCAAGCAATTTCTTGGATAGTTTATGGCATAGTTTTGGCTATATCGGTGAGTTTACATTCTACTACAATGTTTGTTCTTCCAGTAGTGTGTCTTCTTACTTCTCTGTGGTTTGTCTATAAAAATAGGAAAAATTTTCGCAAGTGTCTTTTACCTTTTTTAGCGATTTTTTCCTCTAATATTGCTCTACTACACTATTGGAAAGTGGAAATCGCTCGTAATTTTAACAACACTAGAGCAATAGTCAATACGATTAGAGGTTCAGACGAGACAACAACTCAAAGTGCTAATCTATTAGCTCGCTTATTGAAAGCTATCTGGGAGTTTATTTTTCTTGGTAATCAAGTGTATTTTCTCTCGAAGGATTGGCTATGGTTTAATTTATTTTTGTCAGCGGTTTTTTTGGTGATTTCGTTATACTTTACTCTTAGGAGGTTTCAAGGTAATAAAACTATATTATCGGTTCTTACACTAACTTGGCTAATTTTTATGTATGCCGCTTCCAATTACCAAGAAGAATACTTTTTCTCTCATCGTAAAATATTAATTTGGTTTGCGCCAATGTTGATGGGAATTATCAGTTTAGCTTACTTAAATTTTAATAAAAAATGGCCAAGATTTTTCGGTCTTATTTTAATTGGATTAATTGGTTATTCTATCGCTACAAATCTCTACTTCGATCAACGCTATATATCTAGTAAATATAGTACAGAAAGACTAACATCTGTTTCTGATACTATAGACATTTTTAATCAGATTCCCCCCGGATCAAATATTTGTTATCCAGCTAAGAAAGGCAAAAGAAAAATAAATAATCAATACGACTATATTGATAATCATATAACTAAGAGAGACTTACAGGTTGTCAATAGCTGTCAGACTGGTGACTATATATTGCGATCTAAGTTTGAAATGGACTTGGAAATGAATGATCTATTTCCCATTTTTTCCCTAACTAAAAATCCACCGCTAGAGCAGAAAGCTAATCTTGTTTTAGAAACTCCCGAAGCCTATTTATATAAACTAAATTAGCTGAGTTAAAAATTGACTAAATCAATTTTCTTTAGCTATTTAACGAGTATTTTTTGATTCAATCGGTTGCTTAGATAACACCTGTGAATAACGGAGTCGGAGAAGAATTTTTTTCGCCCAATGTCGAAACACTTTCAACTGATGGCGTTTGCTGGGTAAACGCAGTATATAGACAAATCGACGCATTATATCGGCTAATCTACCAGTAATATTAATGCCAAAACTGGAGACAAGGGCTGATTGTTTACCCAGGGTTAACATATCACCTAAATGGAGATAATAATAGGGTTTGAGCGATTTTTTTCTAATCACTGCCGAGATATTTTTGGCTACTACACTGGCTGCTTGATAGGCTGCCTGTGCTGTGGCAGGAATTACCTGTTTATTAGGATAAATTTCGGCTAGATCCCCAAGGGCAAAAACTTCGGGATAGTCGATTAATTGTAAACTGGAACGGGTTAATAATTTGCCTTGTGTTGTTTTCTGACAATCTAAATTATTGATCCAATCCTGTGCTTGGGTTCCTGCTGTCCACAATAATAAATCAATGGGGATAACTTCATTTTTATTATCTTTAAATACGGTTATGGAATTAGCTGCAACTTCCTTTAATCCTGTGTTTAAATAGAGACTAACATTCTTGGCTAAAAGGGAACGATAGGAAGCAATACGCACCGATTTAGGGAAGTTTTGCAGTATTTCCTCGTTCTTTTCCACTAGATGAACTTGGCCTTTTTTTCCTAAGCGATCAGCTACCTTACAGGCTAATTCTACCCCATTGGGACCGCCGCCAATAATTGCTAAATTAATTGAGGATTTTCCTTGAGTTTCTAATTCATGAATTGCCGTTTGTAATCTTTCCACATCCTCTAAACTCCGAAAAGTCAGCCCATAATCGGCTAACCCTGGTATAGCCGGCCAACGATTCCGCACTCCCACCGCTAAAACGAGGTAATCATAATCTATAACTTCCTCATTTTCTAAATATACTCGATGATTGTTTAAGTCAATATTACTGGCTTTTTGAGATTTTAAATTAACCTGAGTTCCTATTAATAATTGACGGTAGGAGGGGGCAATTTCCCAGCGTTGCAATTCTCCTGTAATTAGTTCATAGAGAAGGGGAGTAAAGAGAAAATGGTCTTTCGGTTCGACTAAAGTTATTTGCCATTGACCCGATTTTACTACTGTTAATCGACTCAGAGCGAGTGCCGTGTATAACCCTCCAAAACCCCCCCCCAGAATGCAAATCTTAGTTATAGGTTTATTCATGGATTTTTATTCTCAGTTGTGTTTAAGATGGGTTTCAGTTCCGAAACCAATTGTTCTGAACGAATAATTCTCCCCGGGGGCAAAAGATGATAGTGAGTGTCAGCAAAAATAGTATAATCGGTCTTAATATTCAAGTCTTTTGGGTCATAAATTGTTGGCACAACCCGACTTAATTCTTCAGCCGATTTGCGAATATTAGCAATGGTTTTACTATCATTTTTAGCATAAACCCAGGGCAAAGAAACCACTAAATTCGCCCCTTTTGCTTCTAAATCTTTCTTGAGCTTTTCAATAGCTTTAATCGAGTGAGCAGAGGCAGGAGTATCAAAGGTAATTTGCCGCCATTTCGCCCTTCTTTTCTTAACTATAGTCGGATCGCCTCTGTCAGTAATCGGATCGGAAAGATAACCCGTCATTCTGCCTTTGGTGAATAAATCAACCATCGATTTAGTGACTGCACTCATCCCCGGAATACCTAATAACCAAGTGTCCTCGATCATGGTTTTTAAAGGTATCCCACCTAACCCGGGTTGGCCAATAGCGACGCTAAAAGGTGCAGAACCCCAAAGTCCTTCGCCGCGATTAAAACCGTCCTCATCCATGAGCATGAGATATTCAGGAATCAGCAGAATTACGTCTCCTTGGCGCGCTTTTTCGAGAATCATAGCGGCAATGACATTTAACCCGATATCCCCCTGTAAACCGAAGTTAACCACGGGCATTCCCAATTCTTTGGCCATTAATTCCGAATTTATGCTATAATGCGCCCCCGATCCCGCCGTGACGATTAAACGCCGCGGTCCTTCGATCCTAGCAGCGATCGCTGATTTTTTCTCGTACATCATCCGCAACCAGCTTAATTCGCCGCCGTAGATGACATTATAAACAAAGCCGAGAGACCAAGCGACTCCCAGAGAGGCTAACCAGGGGAAAAGGTTAAAGGATTTAGTGTTCATCAGAATTCAAAGTAAATAAAGTCACCGGTATTAGTGGAAGCTAGGAGAATAGTTAAACCTAGCAATATTTTAGACAGCCAAGGAGATAACAATAGTTCATATTCAAATTTTTTCTGGGCAATAGCCAGATGTTCAAGGATTAAAACAATGATACCAAGAACTAAAGCAACGCTTAAAACTGCTCCTTGATTAAGACTGTAGAAACTAAAAATCTCAGCGATATTAGCTAAGGAATAATTGAAAGGATTGGCAATAACTAGCACTTTGCCGATTAATCTTCTGGTGTTAATCTCCATGAAAAAGAGACAACCAAAAATGACCGCCAATTGCGTTAAAGCCCAGGAGACAATTTGCGGCTGAGAAACGTATTTCCCGACGAAAGCATAGAAAGGTCGGCCCAGATAACGCAGTAATAATAATAATGCCCCGTGGTAAGCACCCCAAAAGATGAAATTCCAGGCCGCTCCGTGCCAAAAACCTGAAAGAGTAAAGGTAATGAATAGATAAAAAGGTGCCCAATTTTTATTGGAACCCATCAGGGGTAAAAACACATAATCCCGAAACCAGGTGCTAAGGGTAATATGCCAACGTCGCCAAAATTCGTTAATACTTTGGGATGTATAGGGTGCTAAAAAGTTTAATTCTAATCTAACCCCGACAAAATAGGCTAAACCAACAGCAATAAAGCTATAACCGCCGAAGTCAAAATAGATTCTTAGGGTGAATAAAAAGGCCTCAAACCAGATATACCAAGCATTGTCGATCATCTTATCTAATTTGATGTAGGGCGCAATGTTATCGGCGAGGACAAATTTCATAAATAAACCGAGGGAAAGCCAACGCAAACCCTTCTCGAAGTTTTCTCCTGTAAATTTGAGGCGAAATCCCTCCATTTGTGGTAATAAATCCCGGCGACGCTCGATCGGACCTGCGACAATTTGCGGGAAAAAGGAGATAAAATTGACATAATCGAGGACGGCTAGGGGTTTCTTTTTCTTTTCCCGTAGGGAGTCCACCACGAAAGCCACCATCTGGAAGGTATAGAAGGATACCCCCGGCGGTATTTGGCTAGGCACGGGAATTGGGGAAAGTTCCTTCCAGTTAGGGGGGAGAGAAACGAATAATCCGATGATTTCCTGCACAAAAAAGCCGAAATACTTGAAGTAGGCCAGGACGAGAATATCGATGACGATAACAATAGTGGCTAGGAGATTCGCTTTCCAGCCGCTCATTTTTAGCACTAGCCAGACCATAATGTAGTTAAAGGCTAGGGAGACGATGAAAACGAGGAAACTGGTGCGACTGGCGTAATAAAACAGGATTAGGGACAGCGCCGCCAATCCGACTCCATCAAAAACACCTCGCCAGAGATTGAAGGACTTCGCCAGGTAGCGCGCCGTTAGGAAAGGAACGCTAAAAAGGATTAATATCCACCAAAATATAAAATCAGAGTAGTTCAAGGCCTGTTAACTCCTGATGGTCTGTGTTACCTTGTTTGAGATGGGTTTCCTGCCTTCTGATGCTCAGAGACGAGGGATTTTCTTGACAAGCTTATCAAACTTTGTCAGACTTGTCCATAAAATTACCTTCATCCATCCTAAAAAATCGAGGCTAGACAAGCAATGCTTTATCAAAAACTGTTAGATGCACATAAACGCTATCGACAATTTAAGACTTATCCCCATATTGCCGATCAATATTGGTCTAGTCAGTTGGCAGAGCATCATATTAGTCCTAATTATGTGGCATATGATGCTAAATCTGGTCAACTTTTTTATAAACCTTTAGGGATCAGTTTAAGCAAAAATAAGCAGGATTTCCTCTTGGCTAGCAAAGTTTTTAACAAAGCTAACGCACTAAAAGCTCTGGCTGATTGTAAATTTTATATCGATGAGCAACAGGAATTAATTATCGAGATCGATGGAGTTAAGCTAATTATCGAGACGGGACAGGATTTAGATATCGCCCATGAAATTTTCCTTTTAGGTGTATATAATTTCCTCTATGACAAGCCCTGTGTAGCGATCGATATTGGTATGAATACAGGTTTTGCTAGTCTCTTTTTTGCCAATCGAGCTAATGTGAAAGCTGTCTATAGTTACGAACCTTTTAAGGCTACCTACGACCAAGCTTTAAGAAATTTTGCCCTCAATCCTAATCTAGCGGAGAAGATTAAAGCTTTTGATTATGGAGTCGGCGCTCGGGATGAAATTATTCAAGTCGAATACGATTACACCGTGAAAGGTAGTGTTGGTATTTCTGGTATTGACAACCAATTAAAACCTTTTGCCTCGAAACAAACAGCTAGAGCCGATTTAATTCTTAAACCTTTCACCGATGTGTTTAAAGGTATTACCTCTGATTATCCCGACATCGATATAGTTGCCAAGATTGATTGTGAAGGTTCCGAATACGAAATCCTCGATTCTTTAGCGGCAACTGGTCAATTGGGACAGATGAAAATTATCATGATGGAATGGCATAAAAATGGCCCCGATGCTTTAGTTAAGCATCTGCAAGAATTCGGTTTTATCATCTTTTCCAGGATGCCTCGCAGTAAAAATGTCGGCACTTTGTACGCAATTAAACCCTAAAGTACAGAAGTGAGGTGATGGGGAGATAGGGAAATGGGGAAATGGGGAAATTTTAACTAATACCCCAAAACCCCAATACCTTCTAACTGATAACTGCTTTACTGTGCTTGACAATAGGTATTAAAAGCTTCGCCAGTTTCTTTTTCTAATTGTCCCGCTTTTCTTACCTTTTCCTGTGCTAATTTTGCCCCGTTTTTATTGCGAGTTTCGATAACTTGAATTATTTCACGGGTGGCAGTGGCATAATCTTCGTAAACTTGAGCGAAAGCGGTCTTATATTTATCTAGTTCGGTATCCTTCACTTCTAATTTTTTCATATTTTCTGCGGCCTGTTCGATTTTATCGGCGGCTAATAGCCAACTTTTTTGGTCAATTTCTCTCCCTTGACCGTTGGTTAAGGATTTGGTTTCTTGGGCCACTTCGTTGGCAATCCGATAGATTTTTTGACATTGAAACTGTTTACTATCAGCACAACTTGCTAAAAAAGTCAAGCCTATAAATGTTAAGATTATTTTGTTATTCATAGCATTGTATTCGAGAGGATTCTAGGGAAGCTTATAGCGGTAAACTATCAGCCTCTAGCAGTTTTTTACTGTTATCGACTGATAAGTAGGTGGGTGTTCAAAATTGTCAGATACCCCCCTTATCAAGGGGGATCCCCCCGCCTATCGGCACCCCCCTTATCAAGGGGGATCCCCCCGCCTATCGGCACCCCCCTTATCAAGGGGGATCCCCCCGCCTATCGGCACCCCCCTTATCAAGGGGGGCAGGGGGGATCAAAGACAAAATCTATCTTCAATTTAATTGAAACCACTTACTTAGAACTGTTCAATCTTATAAGATTAAAGTTTAGCACTCGATCGCTGTTAAGCGTGTCTTTTTTGATGCCAATTCCAGGCGTGTTCAACTATTACCTTGAGATCGGCATATTGGGGATGCCAACCGAGAACCTGTTTGGCTTTATCGCTACTGCCGATTAAAATAGGGGCATCGCCTGCCCTTCTGGGACTTTCGATGACGGGAATATCTAAACCAGTTACTGCTTGCGCTGTTTCAATCACTTCACGCACAGAAAAACCGTTACCATTGCCCAAATTAAACACATTACTTTCGCCCCCATTTAAGAGATATTCTAAGCCTAAAACGTGAGCTTGGGCTAAATCATTGACATGGATATAATCGCGAACAGCAGTGCCATCGGGAGTATCATAATCCGTGCCGAAAACTGACAGGGAATCCCGTTTTTTCAGGGCAGTTAATAAAGCTAGGGGAATTAAATGGGTTTCCGGTTGGTGATCTTCCCCTAATAAACCACTGGGATCGGCTCCTGATGCATTAAAATAACGGAAAGCCACCGATTTTAAACCGTAGGCCCGATCAAAATCCCGAAGAATTTGTTCCACCATTTCCTTACTGGCAGCGTAGGGACTGAGGGGATGATGGGGATGATTTTCCGTCATCGGAATTTCTTTCGGCATTCCATAAATAGCACAGGTAGAAGAAAAAACAAATTTCTTCACATCGGCGGCGATCATCGCTTGCAAAAGAGTCAGACTACCACTAACATTATTTTGATAGTAAATAGCCGGTTCTTGTACCGATTCCCCCACGGCAATAAAAGCGGCAAAGTGCATGACGGCGGCAATGTCACGACTAGCAAATAAATTATCTAGCAGCGATCGATCCCTAGTATCACCGACAATTAACTCAACTTTTAATATATCCTTAATGATTTCGGCGTGACCGTAGGATAAATTATCGAGTACGATGACGGAATAACCGGCATTTTTGAGCGCTAGAACTGCATGGGAACCAATATAACCCGCACCGCCAGTAACGAGAATGGTAGGTTTAACTTGAGACACGCGATCATACCTATTTGAGATTGACTTGTCTATAACTTTATACCCTAATTTTGCTTTTAAGTAAGTGGTTATAATTAAATTGAAGATAGATTTTGTCTTTGATCCCCCCTGCCCCCCTTAATAAGGGGGGTGCCGATAGGCGGGGGGATCTGACAATTTTTAACACCTACCTACTTAGTTGACCATCATGTTAAGTCCCCTCGATCTATCTCTTTCCCTTGACAAAGAAACTTATCAATCACAAATTAAAGATTTAATGGAACAACTGCGATCGCTACAGAAGTCCTGTTGGGAATGTAAATTACCCGTGGTGGTGGTTTTGGAAGGTTGGGCGGCGGCAGGGAAAGGAACTTTAGTCAAAAAAATGGTTAACTATATGGATCCTCGCGGTTTTACCGTCCATCCAATTTTAACCCCTTCCCCCCAAGAGGAAAGTTACCCGTTTTTGTGGCGATTTTGGCAAAAACTGCCAGCAAAAGGCAGTATCGGCATTTTTTATCACAGTTGGTACACCCATCTACTAGAGGATCGACTCTTAAACAAATTGCCCTCCTCCCAGATTCCCCTAGTCATGCGCGATATCAACACCTTTGAGCGACAATTATCTGATGATCGGGTGGCAATCGCTAAATTCTGGATTCACCTCAGTCAAAAGGAATTAAAGTCACGCATCAAAGAATACGCCGAAAATGAACTAGAATCTTGGCGCGTGCGTCCGGAAGATTGGCAACAGGCCAAACGTTATGATGAGTATGCCAGTTTAGCCGAGGAAATGATTACCTACACTAGCACGGGGGCCGCCCCTTGGACATTGGTGGAGGGCAACTGTCAACGTTGGGCCCGGGTAAAAGTTCTCTCCCAATTAGTCGGTACGATCGCTCAAGCTTTGGATCAGCGCCAATTACCGATCGAACCCCCTGCCAATCTACCACCCCAAGCGCAATTACTGCCCACGGAACCCGATTATCTAGGGAGAGTGGACTTAAGTGCCAAATTGGAAAAAGAAGACTATAAAATCCGTTTGCGTCAGGCACAGGTGGAATTAAGAAAACTGCAATTAGAGATTTTTCAGGCAAATATTCCCGTTTTAGTCCTCTTTGAAGGGTGGGATGCCGCCGGTAAGGGAGGGGCGATCAAACGCTTAACCGATACCCTAGATCCTCGCAGTTATCAAGTGATTGCCTTTGCTGCCCCGACGGAGGAAGAACATCGCTATCATTATCTCTGGCGCTTCTGGCGGAAATTGCCCGCAGCCAAAACTATCGGTATATTTGATCGCAGTTGGTATGGACGGATTTTGGTGGAGAGAGTGGAAGGATTCGCTAAAGATATGGATTGGCGACGGGCATATCAAGAAATTAACGAATTTGAGGCCCAATTAACCCATTCAGGCTGTGTTTTAGTCAAATTCTGGTTACATATTAGCCCCGAAGAACAGTTAAATCGCTTCAACGAGCGCCAAAATAACCCCTATCGTCAACATAAACTCACCGATGAAGATTGGCGCAATCGGGAAAAACAGCCCCTCTACCATGTGGCAGTTAATCACATGGTAGCCCGTACTAGCACCCCCGTCGCCCCCTGGACGATTGTAGCGGCAAATGATAAGTATTTCGCCCGCGTTAAAGTCATAGAAACAGTCATTGCCGCTATTGAAACCGGTTTGAAACAACGGGGATAGGGTAGATAGGGGTATGGGGATTTTTTCGATTCACCCTCCCTTAACCCTGATTTGCTGAGAAGCAGAGTCGAGAACTTCATTGAACGTTTTCAATGTCCACCAGAGGAGAAACAATCATGAATCTCAATGAGTTGCCAGGGGCCGAGATCATCTTACCCGGACTGAGGGATCTTCACAATGGTGAGTCTAATACCATTGGGGCGTTGCTAGTTGCGATCGCAGCGACGCGCCTAACCGAAGTCGGTTTCGATATCCCCAAAAATCACCTAGCTGCAGAGCCAGAGCTAACCTTGTATGCCTATCTCCAAGAGGAACGGGATGATGCTTATTCTTACTATAATGCTTTGCTGAATCGCCTCAACAGCTTTTGCAATGCACTCGAACTCGCTTATAAAATATGATGACAATTTCCCCAAGTTTAATTTCTCCCGATCTTAGTTTGGCCGATATTCCCCTAGAGGAAACCCTCTCCTTAGGAGTGATGGCTTCTGGTAGTGGTTCCAATTTTGCGGTTTTGGCAGAAGCGATCGCTAAAAAACAGCTAAATGCCCGAATTCCTGTCCTCATCTACAATAATCCCGATGCCAAGGTAAAAGAAAGAGCCGATGACTACAATATCCCCGCGGTTTTCCTCGATCATCGTCAATTTAAACCCAGAGAAGAACTCGATCGGGCAATAGTAGAAACTTTCCAAGAATACGGCGTAAAATGGGTAATTATGGCCGGCTGGATGCGAATTGTCACCCCGGTTTTACTAGATGCTTTTCCCGATCGCGTGATCAATATCCATCCTAGTTTACTACCCAGTTTTAAGGGTGTGCGTGCCGTGGAACAAGCTTTAGCTGCGGGGGTAAAAGTGACCGGATGTACTGTGCATATCGCTCGCGCGGAGGTAGATAGCGGCCCAATTTTAATGCAAGCAGTGGTTCCCATTCTCCCGGATGATACCGCCGCTAGTCTCCACGAACGCATTCAAGTGCAAGAACATCGCATTTTCCCGGTAGCGATCGCTTTAGCGGCGAAATTGAGCCTATAGAGATAGATTTCTGGACTTCCTTGGCGAGAATACTGGCAAAAAAACTCAAATTCAACGCAAATCGTTAAATAGGGTTTGCTGAAAAAGTTTGTTGGTGGGGTTAGGAGTCAGTAGCCAGTAGTCAGGAGTCAGGAGAATTAAGAATGAATAATAATCAGTTAAATGGTCTATTTACAGACTTTATGCTATTTAATCCTTATTTTTGCCGTTTTTGAACCCTGAAAAATTAATTATGCAAGAGGTTTATTAATTATATTAAAAGTAACTCCTTCGTAAATTTCCTGAAAACTGAGAGCAAAATTGACAGAAGTTAAAGATAAACTGGCATTTTCGCCCTCGTATTCCGTTAATAACCATTTATTTTCTTGAGTTTTGTTATACTGCATGATATATGGACGACTTTGACTAATGAGAATATATTCTTGAAATTCCGGCAGCGAACGATAATAGAGAAATTTATCACCCTGGTCATAATTTTGAGTTGATTTTGAGAGGACTTCTACTATTAATCTGGGATTGGTAATAGTTGTCTTGCCAGTTTCATAATAAAT
>NZ_SFBZ01000202.1:0-7380 GCF_007095495.1 Microcystis sp. M_QC_C_20170808_M9Col
GAAAGGTTTGAAAAAGTCGGTAGAAAATCGTGTCGGTTTTCATGAGTTCAATCTATCCCTCTGGTGCGTCGCTGGCTTCTGGAGGAGTATTTTTGACTTCTTTGGGGTTAATTGCCTTCGGACTGCTAATAAAGAGCGATTTTAGCCAATTCCATCGCTTTTTTAGTAAGGATAGCATCGAAGAAAGGGGGAAAGAAGATAAGGAAATTATATCTCTACTGCCGAAAGTCGTCCCTCTACCGGTTCAAATTCGTCCTCTAGTAGCCAATTTTCCGCTTCCTCGTAACTCGCACCAGTGAATACCACCTGATAACCCTCGGAGGGATCGTACACGCGACAGTTTCCTGAAGATTCAGCGAGTAAAAGCAAGATATAGGGAGGAGATAGCAGCGGATCGATCCAAACCTCGGCAAAATTCCAATTATTATCGGTTAGGTTAGCTGCAGGGGATAACGTCCTAGGGGGTTTCTGCATCGATCCAATTTTTTCTAGAATGGGGAGAAAAGTAATTGCCATCGATCCATGATTCAGAGTATCTCGTCCTCTTGGTTGTCTGAGTATTCCTCGGCAGTTGCCGCAGGAATTTGCGCTATTTTAGTCTTTTTTGGTTGGTTATGCCTACACTTTAATCTGATCGGCCTGGCTTTTATCCTACTAGCGATCGCCTATGTGGTGGGAGGATACGAGAGTACCCAAGCAGGATTGACGACTTTATGGGAGGAAAAAGAACTGGATGTGGACCTGTTAATGATTGTAGCGGCCTTGGGGGCGGCGATTTTGGGACTCTGGGATAGTAATTACTATCTCATCATCGATGGAGCCGTTTTAATCCTGATTTTCGCTATTAGTGGTGCTTTAGAACAGATTGCCATGGCAAAAACCGATCGCAATATTCGTTCTCTCATGGCTATGACTCCCGATACTGCTAGATTAATCACGGGAGACAGGGAAAAAGAGGTTCCTATCAAGCAATTACGGATCGGTGATACAGTTTTGGTCAAACCGGGTGAATTAATCCCCATTGACGGCATTATTATGGAGGGAAACAGTCCCATTAATCAAGCGCCAATTACCGGAGAATCGCTTCCCGTGGATAAAACCATCGGGGAAGAAGTCTTTGCGGGAACTCTCAACGGTGCGGGAGTGCTACGTTTAAAGGTGGAAACTCCCCCCGAAAGTCGCTTAATTGAGAGGGTGATTCGTTTGGTAGAAAAAGCGCAAAATGAATCCCCTCCCTCCCAACAGTTTATCGAAGGTTTCGAGCGGGGTTATGCGAAAATTATCGTGATTTTGGGCTTTATTTTCGGGATTTTACCGCCTTTTTTCTGGGGTTGGACCTGGGAAACCACTATCTATCGGGCTTTAATTTTTCTCGTGGTGGCCTCTCCCTGTGCTTTAATGGCCTCGATTATGCCAGCTTTGTTATCGGGTATCGCTAACGGGGCAAAACAGGGGATTTTATTCAAAAATGGCGCAAGATTGGAGATGATCGGCCGCATACGAGCGATCGCTTTTGATAAAACCGGCACTCTCACCCTTGGTAAGTTGCAAGTGGTGGAAATTATCTCTATCCATGCAGTCAGCGAAAATGAGGTGTTAGCGGTGGCTGCATCCCTAGAATCCTGTTCGGAACATCCCATCGGATCCGCTATTACCGCCACAGCCAGGGAACGTGGTATAAATTTCTTCAGTGCTAATCAGGTACAAGCGGTATCGGGACGGGGTATCACGGGAAAAATTGCCGATAAGTCGGTATCTGTGGGCAATTTTGCCTATATTCGTGACCATATTTCCGATCTTGACCAGAATATCTTAGCTATCCGCGAACGTTTACAAAAAGAAGGTAAAACCCTCGTCTGGGTAGTACAAGAGAATCAGATAATCGGTGCGATCGCCGTGGCCGATACCCTTCGTGAATCGGCAGTTAATCTGGTGAAGCAGCTAAAAAAGGTCGGTATCGAACATATCGTTTTAATTACGGGTGATAATCAACAAAGTGCCGATCAAGTCGCTGAAAAACTCGGCATTGAGGAGGTTTACGCTGATTTACTGCCCGAAGATAAGTTAACCGTTATCCAAAATCTGCAAGAAAAATATCACACTGTCGCTATGGTGGGGGATGGCATTAATGACGCGCCCGCTTTAGCTATGGCTAATGTGGGGATTGCCATGGGAAAAGCTGGTAGTGATGTCGCTTTGGAAACGGCCGATATTATCCTTATGTCCGATAATTTAGCCAAAATTCCCAGCGCGATTAACCTTGGTCGTCGTGCCAATCGCATCGTTAAACAGAATATCACTTTCGCCCTCGCATTTATCGGCATATTGCTAATAGCCAATTTTGCCGGTGATATAACTTTACCTCTTGGTGTCATCGGTCATGAAGGATCGACGGTATTAGTGACTCTAAGCGGTTTAAGATTGTTCAAATAGGGATAAAAATACAGAGAACTATGGGCGAAATCCAGGCAATCCGAGGCACAAAAGATATTTTACCGGCGGAGGTCGGTTACTGGCAGTGGTTAGAGGAAACTGCTGCCAGAATTTTAGGGACTGCGCTGTATCAAGAGATACGAACTCCCATTTTTGAACAGACGCAACTTTTTGAACGGGGTATCGGGGAAGCGACGGACGTGGTGGGTAAAGAAATGTACACTTTCTTTGATCGCGGTCAACGTTCCCTGACTTTGCGACCGGAGGGAACGGCTGGGGTCGTTCGCGCCTATATTGAACACAAATTACAGGCCGCTGGAGGAGTACAAAGACTCTGGTATCAGGGGCCGATGTTTCGTTATGAACGTCCGCAAGCGGGTAGGCAGCGACAGTTTCATCAAATCGGGGTCGAATTGTTGGGAAGTGATGATCCTAGGGCGGATGTGGAAGTAATTACCCTTGCCAGCGAGATATTAAAAGCTGTGGGGCTAGAAAACCTAAAATTAGACCTTAATTCCCTGGGAAATGCCCAAGATAGGCAAAATTATCGTCAGGCCTTGCTAGATTATTTGACTCCCTACAAAGCTGATTTAGACGCGGATTCTCAACAGAGATTAGAAAAAAATCCCCTGCGAATTTTGGATAGTAAGGACGAGAAAACAAAAATTATCTGTGAGAATGCCCCCAGTATTCTTGAACATCTCGGCAGTGATTCTCAAAAGCATTTTGAACGGGTGCAATCTTTACTAACCGATTTGGGAGTTATCTATAATCTTAATCCCTGTTTAGTGCGCGGATTGGACTATTACACCCATACGGCCTTTGAAATTCAGTCCGATGATTTAGGCGCTCAAGCCACGGTTTGCGGTGGGGGTCGTTATGATGGTTTAATAGCTCAATTAGGTGGTCCAGACACACCAGCAGTGGGTTGGGCGATCGGTTTAGAACGTCTGATTATATTATTACAACAAAAGCAATCTTTATCTTTTTTGGTTCCCGATTTTTATCTCGTCTCCAAAGGAGAAAAAGCTGAGGCGCGCAGTGCGGTATTAGCGCAGCAATTACGCGGATTGGGGTTTAGCGTCGAGTTAGACTTAAGCGGCAGCGCTTTCGGGAAACAATTTAAACGGGCCGATCGAGCTAAGGCGGTGGGCTGTATAATTTTGGGGGATGCTGAGGCTGAAAATGGCACGGTACAACTGAAATGGATGGCCACCCAAGAACAAATTAGTCTAACCCAAGCGGATTTACTGACACAAGCAAGGGAATTAAAAGCGCAAATCTCTCGGCACAAATCCTAAGTTTTAGCGTCATGGCCAAACATTAGGCCTAGGCTAGGATTATGGAATTTATACTGCAAAAACAAGGGGAGAATCACGGACACACAATTTCTAATAATTCTCTAGAAATTGTCTCGGGAAACTATCGTCTCTTGGCCCGTCTGGATTCTCCTTTTGCTCATATTGAAGTGCGTATCGATTACGAATCTCCCGAAAGTAGTGAAAGATATACTCATTATTATCGATCGGATGCCGGGGGTTGGCTAGAAATTTTTTCCTATCGAGATTTAGGAATAGGTAGCTGGAAAATTCGCTGTTATGGGGATATTCTGGCAGAATTGGGGGGGCAAGGTTGGCAAGAAATGTTAACTTTAATTGTTACTCCTGTTAAGATCAATTATCTGGCTCAATTAGAACAGTTAATTAAAACCGAAATTGAACCTTTATTAGCACAAGAATCCTCTCCGGAGATGGTAAAATTAGAATTTGCTGATTTAACCAATAATTACGCCTTTGTTTTTGATTTATGCCTACCGGGGCAAACAATGACCGCTAGAGAAGGGGTAACTCTAGAACTGCCGGAACCTGCTAATATGAAAAAGAGCCTTCAAAGTTTATCCAATCGCAATTCTGCACCCCTACCCCCGAAAATATCCGGTTCTAATTCTCGCCGAAAATCACCGCAACTTCCCCCAATTCCTAAAAATAAATAACCTGATAGTATGTAATGATGAGGTGAGGCAGCAACTTAAACCTAAGATTTTTTCAAGAACTTCTGACGAACTCGCGAGATTAATATGTCTAATTCTGGTAACTTCAATAACATCGCACCGAGGAGGAATAAACCCACCGCTACCGTTGAGGCAAAACCTAACTGTAATAATTGTAGGAAAATATTACCAGCACCGAAAACCTTTTCCCAACCCCAACTAGCTCCCCAACTAACAACACCAGAAAGCATTGTAATTACCGTTAATCCCAATAAGGATAAACCCCATTCTCCCAGAGGTAAACCCCCTAAACGACGATTTAAAATCACCGTAAAAATGCCCATGGAAAGGATATTAACCCCCACGGTTGCTAAAACAATCCCCGGAGTACCAAAAGGTTTATACAAGAGGAAATCCAGCACACCATTGAGAAAAATATTCACCATACTCACCTTAAAGGGAGTGTCGCCATCACCCAAAGCATAGAACACTCGTACTAATACATCGCGGCCGAGATAGAAAAACATCCCGAAACCGTAGGCCATTAATACGGGAACCACCTGTTCCGAGGCAGCCAGATTAAAGGCACCCCGTTGATAGATAACTCGCACTACCGGGAAAGCGAGGGCGATAAAGATAGCCGTGAAGGGTAACATGGTTAAAGCCGTCAATAATAAACCCTGACGGATTCTTTGCTTCAATTCTCCCCAATTTTCCGGTTCCGTCAGTCGAGAAAATATCGGCATAAACGGCACGAGAATCATGTTGGACATGATGCCTAAGGGCGTGAGAACGATAAAACTGGCGTAACGCATGGATGCGGCGGCATTTTCGATAAAAGAAGCGAAAAAGAGGTCAGTATAAACGTTAATATGCAACATTCCCGAAGATAAGGTCGCCGGAATCATCACCCGCAACACCTCCGACACCCCCGGTATCCGCCAATCCCAACGAAATGTTAATTTTCCTAAACCTGCCTTGACTTGTGCGCCCACTTGTGCTAACCATTGCCAGAGCGCCCCGACGAGAGTACCGCCGGCGAGGACAAAACCCCCCAGTTGAATATATTGCGGCTCATCAATGCGATCGCCAAGTGACCAGGCCAGCAAACCCACCCCGATAATCACCGCTACACTGGAAAAAAGCGGACTGAGACTCGGTAGCCAGTATTGATCCGCCGCGTTGAGAGTACCGAAACCGATGCCGATTAAACCCGCTAAAACCGCCATGGGGGCCATAATTTGCAGTTGTTGAATGGCCATACTGCGGGTGGCGGCATCTAAACCGGGGGCGAGAACATCGATAAAAATATTGGCAAAAACGATTAAAAAGACGGTGACAGCTAATAAAATCGCGCTGACTAGGGTGGTGACAGTCTCGACAATCGGCGCGGACTCGGATTTATCTCTTTTGGCCAAAACACTGACCAAAGCGCTATGAAAGGGGCCGTTAATGCCACCGAGGAGAATTAACAGAAAACCGGGGATAACGTAGGCAAAAGCGTAGGCGTTCACCACCGGCCCAACACCGTAGGCAGCGGCGATTACCTGTTCGCGGACTAAACCAAAAACCTTACTGATTAAGGTGGCAACGGCGACAATTCCGGCAATACCGGCTAAGGAACGGGTAGCTTTCTTACTAATGACGACACCTCGAAAGAAAACAACTGCATTGATCGATTCTACCCGTTTCTGTGTTCCCGCAGAAAAGCGCTCTCTAGTTGTCAAATTTAATTTGACTGGAATGTATAACACCCATTTCCCCCCAGACATCCGTATCATACCAAGGGCCAACCGAACCATAAATATTGATGGTTCTACTCTTGATCACGAAAATCGCCCGTTCAAGAAAACTTAACAATGCCCACCAGCGATCGCAGTTGCCAAGGCTAAAGCGATCGCACTGGATGAAAGGATTTCTCATGCGATCGCCAAAGGTTTAAGGATGCGAGGGATTGATGTTACAATGTCTTCAGAGGAAGGACTGATTGGGGCTTCTGATCAAGAGCAATTAGCTTATGCTTTGTCGCAAGGCTGAGTTGTTTTCACGTTTCATGTATCTGATATTGGCAGCAGCGATCGCCGATGATTAAGTTTTGGTTTTTAAATTTAAGATCAGTTTTGGAGACATGAAGAAAATTTGACCAGGTCTTTTTTCTGTAGTTATTTAGAAGTAGAGGTTGAATTAACCGATGAGCGAGAACAGCATATTATTGTTCGCCATCCGGGTACATTACCCGATTATGAGGAGCAATTAGCCCAGACTTTAGCTGATCCAGATTTAATTCGTTCTAGCGATCACGATGAAAAGGCGTTGTTATTTTCTAAGTGGTTTTCAACGATTCGGACGGGACGATTTTTAATTGTGGTGGTGGTTTCCCAATCTAATCTTAGTCGTCATTGGATCGTGACTATATACACAGCCCGAAAAATTACAGGGGGAATAATGGTATGGAAAAAAATCTAACTTTTCGCTATGACCCGACGGGAGATATTCTTTATGTAGATGTCTGTTCTCCCTATGCAGATCAAGAGTCGGAGGAGATTGGGGATGAAATTGTCGCTCGTCTAAATCCGACTTCTGGGGAGATTGAGAATTTGGAGATTTTATTTTTCTCGAAACGCTGGAATCAATCCTTACCGTTACAATTGCCGATTGATGCTGCTTTTCGATTAGTGGGATAATGGGACGCACCCTACGCAATCGGCGATCACACTGTTTTGACAGTTCAAGCAACGGCAAGATTGGTCGGCATGGCGTAACGTAATATTATAAAAATATGTCGTATTCAAGAGTAAAAAGACTTGTTAGATAGCATACTCAGTCTAAAAAAAATTGGGCTCTTCGGGAATTGTTATGCAAATAATTAACTTAAAATAAAATTCGATGAGAGCGCCTACGCTCAAAAGTAGCTGAAATCCATACAGGTAAGGACTTAAGGCACAAACAGGTTAATA
>NZ_SFBZ01000203.1:0-2773 GCF_007095495.1 Microcystis sp. M_QC_C_20170808_M9Col
TAGGATAAGTTATGACTTAAAAATTAATCAACAACTAAAGCTTATGCTTGTAGCTAAGTGAAATCATTGATTAAGAGACCTGTACTTTTCAATGACTTTTTCAGCAAACCCTAATTATTAAATGATGTCTCGTACCTATCAAGCTACTGGAATCAATCTGCAAGGAATGGCCTTCGGAGAAGCCGATCGCCTCTTAACTATTTTGACCGCCGAATATGGTTTAATTAGAGCCATCGCTCCAGGTGCGCGCAAGTATAAATCTTCCCTGCGGGGTAGAAGTGAACTATTTGTGGTCAATAATCTGTTAATAGTCGCAGGAAAATCCCTAGATAAGGTCGTTCAAGCTGAAACTATCGAATCTTATCCCAAATTAAGTCAAAATCTCGCCAAACTCACCGTTAGTCAATACCTCTGTGAACTGGTTTTGGCGATCGCACTGAGCGAACAACCCCAGAGGGAATTATACGAATTAATCTGCAGCCATCTGGCCAGAATTGAAGTCCTCGACGAGAATCAATACATACTTCCCTACCTTTGTCAAGCAATTTTTCATTTCTTAATAATTGCCGGCCTAGTGCCGCAAGTCCATAACTGCCTGTTGACGGGAAAAGCTTTAATTGGGGACAATTGCCTAGGATTTAGTTTCGAGGCTGGGGGAATAATAGATCTAGCTGCCCTCACAGAAACAATCAACCCGCCCAAAATCGATAGTAAACTGACGTTGCAAGAACTGCAATTACTGCAATGCCTAGGAAAAACAGATTTTCCCCCAGAAGAAAACCTTGCCTCAGAACTAGCTTGGATTAACCTCGATCGCCTGCTGCGCCGCTATACTCAATATCATCTCGGAAAAACTTTTCGCTCCTCGGCATTAGTTGAGGGTTTATCTCCCTTAGAATTTTAAACAGATAGCAAAAATCATCATAATGCAACTGTTTGACTCAGAAACTGACGACGCTAATTCTAGCGACTCCTCCACTCCTGTTTTTAATTCTTCCGATTCCTCACCGAGGCAATCCGACGCAGAAACCATGAACCGCTTGCCTAAACGTTCGCCCAAATCCAATCCTAGTCAGGGTTTTGCCCCAGTGCTAAAAAACCCGCGCTTTCTCACTCTCTGGGCGGGGGGAATTTTTTCCCAATTAGCGGATAAATTCTATTTAGTCCTGATGATCTCCCTAATTGCCACCCATTACCAAGAAGCCGATCAGTCGATTAGTGGCTGGGTATCGGCGATAATGATTGCTAATACAATTCCGGCGGTGTTAGTGGGTTCGGTGGCGGGTGTATACGTTGATAGATGGTTAAAAAAACAAGTTTTAGTTATTTCTAACCTTTTACGCGGGGCTTTTGTCCTCCTCATTCCCCTATTATTATGGTTAGTGCGCGAGCAAACTTTAGCCGTTCCCCTCGGTTGGTTGCCTGACGGTTTAAGAAATTGGCATTACCGGTTACAGGGAGAATTTAACTTACCCTTCGGTTTTTTCCTATTGTTAGTCATTACTTTTCTTGTCTCCACCCTAACCCAATTTTTTGCCCCCGCCGAACAATCTACCCTGCCATTAGTGGTAAAACGTCGTCATCTTCTACCCGCTAATTCCCTCAACACTTTAACCACCATGGCGGTATTAATTATCGGTTTTGCCATCGGTGAACCTCTATTAGCTTTTGCCGATAGCATTTTTGGCACGAGAGCCGGACAATTTGATATTGGCAAAGTGATGATTGTCGGTGCTTTTTATATAATTGCCGGTTTAATTCTAATTATCCTGCGAACTAACGAAAAATATGTTATTCCGACCGCAGAACAGCCCCATGTTTGGGAAGATATCCGCGACGGCATTCGTTACCTCAACAAAAATCATAAAGTTCGTAACGCCCTGATTCAATTAGTCATCTTATTCTGTATTTTTGCCGCTCTATCGGTATTAGCCGTCAGTATGGCGGAAAAACTACCCGGGTTAAAAGCTTCTCAATTCGGCTTTTTATTAGCCTCCTGTGGTGCAGGAATGGCAGTTAGTGCGATTACTTTGGGTTATTGGGGCCAAAAATTCTCCCACACCCAATTAAGTCTCTGGGGTTCCCTGGGTATGGCGGCAGCTTTAATCGGTTTATCTCTATCCACAAAGAGTTTAATTTTAGCCTTCGCTATGACCGCTTTATTAGGGATTTTTGCCGCTTTAGTCGGGGTTCCCATGCAAACTACCCTACAGGCAGATACACCCCCCGAAATGCGCGGTAAAGTCTTTGGTTTAGAAAATAATGCCGTTAATATTGCCCTCTCTTTACCCCTAGCTGTCGCGGGTATCGCCGAAACTCAATTCGGACTCCGACCGGTATTATTAGCTTTAGCAGTTATGGCAGTTATCGGCGGCGGTTTTACTTGGTATGTTTCCGGCAATTTATCTAAAGATTAGCGGAACTTTTCAGTTATCAGTGATCAGTTATCAGTAATCAGGAGTTAGGAGTTAGGAGTCAGGAGTTAGGAGTTAGTATATTGCCTTTATTTATTCTCCCATCTCCCCCGCAAAGAAGCGAAATTAGCATTAACTCAACGGTTGTACGAACAGGGTTATCAACGAGAGGATATTCTCAACCTCTTTAAGTTTATCGATTGGCTGATGAGCTTACCCACTGAATTAGAACAGGAGTTGCAACAGGAATTAAATCAGTACGAGGAGGAAAAAAGAATGCCTTATATTACCAGTGTTGAAAGAATGGGAATGGAAAAAGGGATGATTCAAAAAGCTCGAGAATCTGTCATTGATGCCCT
>NZ_SFBZ01000204.1:0-20826 GCF_007095495.1 Microcystis sp. M_QC_C_20170808_M9Col
ATGCAAGGGTGATGCAAGGGTTTTAAGAGATTCTAGCAGATTTAAGTGCATTTGGGAAGCTCTCAATCAAGCTAAAAGCCCTTTCCTGTAAGGTTTTTAGATTTATTCAGCAAACCCTAGCTAGGGTCTGCTGAAAAAGTTTGTTGGTGGGGGCAGGGTGTGGGGTGTGGGGTGTGGGGTGTAGGGTTTTACCGATTTTGAGGTAGTCAGTTACCTAATTTTCAGGGAAAAAGTCCCAGAATTTTACCCCCGATCACTCCAATGGTCAGCACTTTTTGAGGGGAAAAAAGTCTAAAAGCCTTATCCAACAAGGTTTTTAGATTTATTCAGCCAGCCCTGGCTAGGAAAAGCCCTTAGGTTGAGATATTTTCTGTCAGCAGGATATTTATACCGTGTTAACCGCAATTTTAGTTAAATTGGCTAAATATACTCGGAAATATCTTCTTGACAATCATCGGCTAAGTATGATAAAGCCCGGAAGCGTAAACCGACTAATTGCTCGTAGAGAGGATTTAACTTGCACAGGGGCGGAATATGGACTAATTTATGACCAAACAGCACGATATCGCGTTCAAAAGGACATTGAGGCGGCACCATTTTGCAGATAAACCGGGCCAAACGCGGATCGTGCATTTCTACCCCATCTAACCAATCTTTGAGGGGATGCAGCAGATCCGGGTGGGGATGTTCGGCACTGATAAACTCGGATTTATTCGCTTCCGTGGTAATTTCGGGAATTTCACAGATAGTATGTTCTAAAGCTGACAGGGCCTCGATTTCTAACCCGAAAGCATCCCGATAACTACGCAGTAATTGCGCTTCTGCGGGGGAATAAATGCCATCGGCGATCGCTACCATCACCGCCGTGCGGAGGAAGTTTTCTGATATTTTGGGTTCATGACCAAAACTTGCGGCCAATTCTTCGGGACTAATCGATTGATAGAGAACGTGGTCGTCATCTAATTCTAATTCGTGAGCGAAACGGGCGATCGATTCCTGTTCGCTGGTGCTATAATCCCCATCACACCAGGCAATTGTCAGTAATCCCCGTAACCAGTCCCTAACTTGTTCGTTAGTGTAGCGGTATTGAACAGAGCTAACCATAGGTATTGCTAAAACTGATTTCTAGTTTCTCAATTCAATTCTACCCATCGCTCCCGGATTCTAGTGGCTCCTGTTCATATCATGTAACCATTGCAACTATCCTTAGGGTCAGCTAGGAATTTTTTGGTTTTCAGGCGGCATAATCGGGCAATTTTCGCCCCTAGGAGCAGGGGTAAGGGTTGGTGCTTCTTGTCCCTTCCCCAACCGCGTCAGTCCTGCTGAAAAGGTGGATTCCTGCGATTAACGGCCAATCCCGAGGTAACGGAAACCAGCTGCTGTCACCACCGCAGGATCGAGGAAATTGCGACCATCAATTAACACGGGTTCGCGCATGGTTTTAACCATTTTGCCGTAGTCGAGACGGAGGAATTCTTGCCATTCCGTCACCACCACCAAAGCGTCACAACCATCGGCCAATCTTTCTGGATCCGATTCGATAATCACACCGCTTAAACCGTGACTTAAACCACTTTGGGAAACGATCGGATCATAGGCTTTTACCTTAGCACCTAAACGATTTAACTGTTCGATCATGGTTAAAGCTGGGGCATCGCGCATATCATCGGTATCGGGTTTAAAAGTTAATCCCAACAAACCGACGGTTTTACCCTTGAGGATTTTTAATTCCTGTTGCAGTTTTTCGATCGCAATTGTCCGTTGACGTTTGTTAACATTGATAGCGGCGTTAAGTAATTCCGTTTCGTAACCGTAGTCTTCCGCGGTATGTACCAAAGCCGACACATCTTTGGGGAAACAGGAACCCCCCCAACCGATCCCGGCCGAGAGGAACTTGCTGCCGATACGGGAATCTAAACCGATACCTTTAGCCACTTGGGTGACATCGGCCCCCACGCGATCACAGATATTAGCTACTTCGTTAATAAAGCTAATTTTGGTGGCTAGGAAGGCATTAGCGGCGTATTTAATCATTTCCGCCGAACTGAGATCCGTAACCACCACGGGAACGGGAGGCAAGGAGGGATCGTCAGCGAATTGGCGTTTAACCAAAGGAGCGTACAATTCCTTCATCATTTCAATGGCTTTCGGGTTATTACTGCCTAAAACAATGCGATCGGGGTTAAAAGTATCATAAACTGCCGAACCTTCCCGTAAAAATTCGGGATTGCTGACCACATCGAATTCCGCTTCGATGCGTTCTAGTGTACTAATACCGCCAACCGCAGCCACGAGATTTTTTTGTCTCTCGGCCACTCCATCGAGGACGATCATCCGTACCCAATCCCCAGAACCGATGGGAACGGTCGATTTATTGACGATTACTTTATAACCACCGTTGAGATGGGCCCCAATACCCCGG
This sequence comes from Microcystis sp. M_QC_C_20170808_M9Col, assembly GCF_007095495.1. Lineage (NCBI taxonomy): Bacteria > Bacillati > Cyanobacteriota > Cyanophyceae > Chroococcales > Microcystaceae > Microcystis > Microcystis sp. M_QC_C_20170808_M9Col. The sequence continues at coordinate 2,423 of NZ_SFBZ01000204.1, forward strand.
GCCACCGCTTCCACATAACGAGTGTCACTTTCTCCCGTGGGTAGTGCTGGAGTACCAACAGCGATAAAGAGGATTTCACCGTGTTTAACTCCCGCTTCTAGGTCCGTGGAAAATTCCAGATTGCCGGAGGCTGCCGAAGACTGCATTAATTCTGATAACCCCGGTTCATAGATGGGGGATTGTCCCGATTTCATCAATTTGACTTTTTCTTCATTGTTGTCAATACAGATAACATGATGGCCGATATGTGCTAGGCACACCCCGGTGACTAAACCCACATAACCCGTTCCGATAACACAAACACGCATGATAATTACTCCAGTGACAATTAAGTTAAATTTATTGATTAGGGATTAGCTGAGACGAGAACGGAAATCCTCGATCGTCATTTTTAAACCCTGACTTAGAGGAATAGTTGGACTCCAATCCAGATAAGTTTGAGCACGAGTGATATCCGGTTGTCGTTGCTTGGGATCATCTTCCGGCAGTGGTTGATAGACCAATTCGGCCTCGGGATTAATCATGCCTTGGATCACTTGTGCTAATTCCAGAATTGTGTATTCATCGGGATTACCTAAATTAACCGGCCCGATAAAGTCCCCATTCATCAAACGCATTAACCCTTCCACCAAGTCAGAAACATAGCAAAAACTGCGGGTTTGGGAACCTTGACCATAAACCGTCAGGGGTTCACCGCGCAAAGCTTGTACGACGAAATTACTCACCACTCGACCATCGTTTTCCAGCATTCGCGGGCCGTAGGTGTTGAAAATCCGGGCCACCCGGATATCGACTTTATGCTCCCGATAATACTCAAAAGCTAGGGTTTCCGCCACCCGTTTACCCTCGTCATAACAGGAACGCGGTCCAATGCAGTTGACATTACCTCGATATTCTTCCGTTTGGGGATGCACATCAGGATCGCCATAGACTTCTGAGGTAGAAGCGAGCAAAAATCGCGCTTTTACCCTTTTAGCTAGGCCCAGCATATACATGGTCCCTAAAACATTGGTTTTAATCGTTTTGACGGGGTTATATTGATAGTGGATCGGGGAAGCAGGACAGGCCAGGTGATAAATCTGATCGACTTCTAAACGGATCGGCTCGGTGATATCGTGACGAATTAGCTCAAAATAAGGATTTCCTAGCCATTTAACGATATTTCGGCGCACCCCCGTGTAGAAGTTATCCAGACAGATCACTTCATGACCCTGTTCCATCAAGCGATCGATTAGATGGGAACCAATAAAACCCGCACCACCCGTAACTAGGATTCTCATGTAATCGCAAAGCACACATATAAAATTATTCTTAAAATACCCTTACGCTGGCTTTTTGGCAAATATTTTTTTGACGAGGTGTTATCAGCGATCGCCGATGCCAGGCTAATGGCTGGGTAATCCTTAAAAAATGTAACAATTTTCGTAGTCATCCCTACAGAGTTCTATATCGTCCAATCTTGTAGGCGTAAATTAGGGATTTGAGAGAAATCACGATAATTGCGTGTTACTAAAATACTGTTTTCTGATAAACTAATCGCTGCAATTCTTAAATCTTGTGTTCCTATACGAATTTTTTGCTCCCGTAATTCTCTGAAATGATAATGAGCTTCTAAAGTATAGTTCAAAATTTTAAATTTGCTCAGATAATTAACTATATCTCTCAAACCTTGATAGCCTTTGATTAACTTTTCATATTGATTGCTTTGAGAGTATTTTCTGATCACGCTGAACCATCCTCTTACTTGTTCTTCTAAAGTAATAATTGTTATAGCCGTATCATCAGGATCGATAGACGCTACTCTCCGAACTAAGTTCGGATGTAGTTTTTGCAGTAGGGTTATATGATCGGTATCTAATATATATTGAGTCACGGTGTTTCAACTTGTTGACTGTCTTCTTGGTCAACTTTTTGACGATAGGTTTCTATACTCTCTATGACTTCATCTAAGAGGGGATTATAGGTTAGTGTAACTGGTATATTGAGCAGTGGATGCTCTTGTTGTTGTTTTTTCTGCGCTAATTTTTCAAATAATTGGTTTTGTTCTTCTAAAGAAAGTTGATCGATAGATTCTATAATCTGGCTAAGAGAAAGATGAGGAGTCATAAATTACAAGCCTTTTTGACTAGATATTGATGCTAGTGTAGCATAATTCCCTTCGCTAACAGCTTTAAAACAGATCCTACAGTAATCCGCATTTTTCTGATAGTTCCCTAGTGGTACAAACAGGATGCCTGTAAATGACATTGATGCAATTGGTAAGCTGTTCGTAATTTAAATTGCTTGTTGAGACGAGGCAAGAGGCAAGAGGCAACAGTAAAGGGATTGAGGGAGATTCGGCTAATCTTAAGAATAAGCACTTTAAATGCGTCTTAGCTTAGCACAGGCATCCGCCGCCTGTAAAGAGATAGAAAGATTTAAGGTTAGAACAAGGCCAGCATCTGTTATAGTCTAATACAGAAGAAACTCCCTTGTCAAATTTAGGCAAATTCGGGCAAAATAGGGGATGTAAATTTTATACACTATTTAGTATTATTTTGATAGGACTAAAGAGGCTAGATTATGACCAGTGCCGAGCAAAATAAGCTATTTATCCTGATCGATGGGCATTCTTTGGCTTTTCGTGCCTATTATGCCTTTGCTAAGTCTCGTTCGGGACCTCTGCGTACTTCTACTGGCATTCCCACCAGTGTTTGTTTTGGGTTTTTAAATTCTCTGCTGCAGTTACTAGAAACTCAAAAACCCAGTTATTTAGCAGTGGCTTTTGATTTAGCAGCTCCTTCTTTTCGCCATGAAGCTGATGTCAATTATAAGGCTAATCGGCAAGAGACTCCCGAAGAATTTCGCCCCGATTTAACTAATCTGCAAAGTCTCTTGGCAGCGATGAATATTCCTATTGTGACTTCTCCGGGTTATGAAGCAGATGATGTTTTAGGAACTTTGGCAAAACAGGCCGGCGATAATGGTTATACAGTCAAGATTTTAACAGGCGATCGAGATTTGTTCCAATTGGTAGATGAGGAGAAAAAAACCACGGTTCTCTATCTGGATATTAATGCGGTCAAAAGTACATCGGGACAGGGTTATACAGAATTTAATTCCCAAGCTGTCACGGAAAAGTTAGGGGTGACACCAAAACAGGTAGTAGATTTTAAAGCTCTTTGCGGTGATAAGTCTGATAATATACCCGGGGTGCGCGGAATTGGCGAAAAAACAGCGATAGATTTATTAAAAAAATACGATAACTTAGACGATATATATACCAATCTGGAATCGATCAAGGGAATGGTAAAAACTAAATTATTAGAGGGAAAAACCGCCGCCGAAAGTTCTCGCTATTTAGCCAAAATTGCCCTTGATGCCCCCGTTAGTATCGAGGAAGAGAAATTTCGTCTCCGAGGTTTTGATCGGCGTTTAGTTCAACCTTTATTGGCAAGATTAGAGTTAAAGAAAATTCTCCAGAAACTCGATCAAATTCAACAGCATCTAGGTGGCACTCCTACCCTAGAATTAACTAGCGATGCTGATTCTAATCAATTGTCTCTGTTTGATTTACCCCCTATTTCTTCACCGGTTCTAATTGCTCCGGAAATTATTGATACTATTCCTAAGTTAGATGCTTTACTGGCCAAATTAACAACTTTCACTAATCCACATTTTCCCGTCGCTTGGGATACCGAAACCACGGATTTAAATCCTCGTGTAGCCAAATTAGTCGGCATCGGTTGCTGTTGGGGAAAAGAATTAAATTCTATGGCCTATATTCCTATCGGCCACCAGAGCGGTGATAATTTAAATCTAGAGATAGTCCTCGAAAAATTACGCCCAATTTTAGCGGGTGATAATTATCCGAAAGTCTTCCAGAATGCGAAATTTGATATTGATGTTTTTTATCATCAAGGAATTACCGTTAAAGGTCTAGTTTTTGACACTATGGTAGCTAGTTATGTCCTCCATCCCGAACTAACTCATAATCTCGAAGATTTATGTGATCGCTATTTAACTGGTATCACTTCCCTTAGTTATAAAAGTCTCGGTATTCCTGCGGGAAAAACCATCGCTGATTTAGATATTACCACCACTGCTAACTACTGCGGATTAGATGCTTACGCTACCTATTTACTTCGAGAAAAATTACAGGCAGAATTAACTAAAATTCCCCCTTTATATCAATTATTCTCAGAGGTAGAATCTCCCTTAGTGATGGTGCTTTGGCAGATGGAAAATTATGGTATAAAAATTAATATTAACTATCTAAAAAACTTTTCCCAGCAACTAGAAAGAGACCTAGCAGACATAGAAAAAAAAGCTTATGAATCTATCGGAGAAACTTTTAATCTTAGCTCTCCTAAACAGTTAAGTGAAATCCTCTTTGATCGATTGGCACTCAATCGCAAAAAATCCAGAAAAACTAAAACAGGTTACTCCACCGATCAAAGTGTTTTAGAGAAACTACAAGGAGATCATCCCTTAGTTGATTATATCCTTGAACATCGCACCTTATCCAAATTAAAATCCACCTATGTGGATGCTTTACCGAAATTAGCCGAACCAAAAACCGCAAGAGTACATACAGATTTTAATCAAACCATTACCAGCACCGGACGCTTATCATCCTCCAATCCTAACCTACAAAATATCCCTATTCGCAGTGAATTTTCCAGGCGAATTCGTCAAGCTTTTATCCCCGAAGATGGTTACTTATTGGTGTCAGCGGACTACTCACAAATCGAGTTAAGAATTCTGGCTCATCTCAGTCAAGAACCAGTTTTATTAGAAGCGTATCGTAGTAATCAAGATGTTCATAAAGTCACCGCTCAATTGCTCTTTGATAAAAGGGAAATTACGCCAGAAGAACGCAGTTTAGGAAAAACAATTAACTTCGGAGTTATTTATGGCATGGGAGCGCAAAAATTCGCCCGTGAATCGAAATTAACCGTAGAACAGGGCAGAAAATTTATTGAAAAATATCATCAACGTTATGCCCAAGTATTTGAGTATTTAGAGAATAGTAAAAAACAAGCGATCGCTCAGGGATATGTGGAAACAATTTTGGGCAGAAGACGTTATTTTAACTTCGATAATCCCCTCTTAAAAAGACTGCGGGGACTGTCCTTACATGACATCGATTTAGATAGCCTCAAACTCAACAACGAGGAAGCACAATTATTAAGATCGGCCGCTAATGCGCCCATTCAGGGTTCCAGTGCTGATATTATTAAAGTAGCGATGGTAAAATTGGCCGAGGTACTGCAAAATTATCGAGCGAGATTACTGCTGCAAGTCCATGATGAATTAGTCTTGGAAGTACCGAGGGAGGAATGGCCATCCCTAGAGTCAAAAATCAAGACGACTATGGAAGAAGCTGTCTCCTTGACGATCCCTCTCTTGGTAGAAATTAAAGCCGGTGACAATTGGATGGAAACCAAATAAAACTATGATCGAAAACAGACAATTTTTAACCCCAGAAGAATCCGCAGATGTGGACGCTGCCCTCTTAACTTCTCCCGAAAAATTCCTGACTCGTTTAACGATTTCTTCCCTACGCTTACTAAAAATAATCGCCGAAGATACGGGAGTAACCCTAGAACAACTAACCCATAAACAGGTCATTCAATGGCTAGAAAAAGATAGTAAACTGCGTCGGGAACAGGGGATCGAAGCGGCAGTGCTGAAATGGTAAATAAACTCTTAAAAAATCAGCTACCCCTGACAATTTATGCTAGTTTTTAGCTAAGTATCTAAGCACAATTAATTACACATCTAAGCCACTACTCCGTCAGACTTCTGATGTGAGGAAACAGTGAACTGAAAACTCAAATCCGATCCCTAATAGCTGTATCCCGTCTCCCGTCTCGGAGTCTCCTGTCTCGGAGTCTCCTGTCTCGACTAGGAAATTAATTTTGCACGACTACTTATAAGTTACTGGAGTTACAACAATGACAATTACCCTAAAAGTGCCTAGTATTGCCTGTGAAGGTTGCGCTAATACCATTACTAAAGCGATTAACAATCAGCAACCGGCAGCCCAAATATCGGTGGATGTAGCCAATAAAATCGTCACGGTAGAAACCACCGCGTCCCCCGCAGAAATTGCCCAATGGATCAGCGAAGTCGGCCATACTGTTGAATCTGGAGGTGAGGGTTGACATCCTCCCCCGTTAAAAATAGGGTTCTTCGTTACTTGGTATGGTTCGATAGGGGGGCATAAATCGGCTAAATCTTTATCTGGTAAGAGACTTAATTGATTAGTTCGCTCTAGATCAAAAACAATTGACAAAAATCGCTAAATGCCTTTCTATATAAGTGTTCCATCCCTTATAACCCCCGTCCATTGCATAACTATAGCAATTTTCTTTGTTCTATGTTAAGATGTTGCTGTCCCGTTTTTGGGTCTGATTTGTTTTTATTAGTGATCAGACAGTACCTGATAAGCCTTCCTTGGTCAACTCTTAAGGTTGATGGCGAGCATGATGGCCAGGATCACACCGGCGATCAGCATACCTGAGCAGCCTTTCTTTGTCAACTCTTAAGGTTGATGCGTTTCATTTTTGAATTGGCGCAGTTACAACAGTCTGCTACAGAAATAAAACAGATGTTGGATCAAAAAATATTCAAAATAGGAGTCCTGAAAAGAGCCATGTCAAAAAATAAAATTATAGTTTTGAGTGATATTCACATTGGAGACAACAGTCCCACTGTTTGGTATCAAAAAAGCTTTCACGAGCCTTACTTAACAGCAGTCTTAGATCACGTTATCAAAAATGCCAGCTCCATTCAAGAACTAATTCTTTTGGGTGACATATTTGATTTCTGGACTTATCCCCCTGATAAGCGCCCACCAAGCTTTGAGCAAATCATCGAACAGAACCCAAATATTTTAGGTCCGCAGGGAAAGCTAAGTCAAGTTTTAACCGCACTTGAGGGACAAGTTACCTATGTTCGCGGTAATCACGACATGAACGTTACCCAAGAGGACTTAAACAAAATTCAAAATCCTGACTACACAATCAAATTATCGCCCAGCGATATTTACTTCCCTCTGGGAGAGGACAATAAGAAAATTGTTTGTACCCATGGACATCTGTACGCGATGTTCAACGCGCCGGATACTAGTGTCAAGTTCAATCCTTTACCGGTCGGACATTTTGTTAGCCGTGCCGCTGCTTACGAACTCCAGCAGACTCTCCCACCAGGTAAAACTGTTGCTGATTTAACGGGTCAAACTTCTCCTAATGGTATCGACCTAAAAAGCTTGGCGAAAACTATCATGGGAGCACAATCTGGGTTTTCCGTAACCGATCTGCTGCTAAACTATATCACCCAAGCTAGTAAAATGCCGGAAATTCAGCCCATAATACTGCCTGATGGTCAAACGACCACGATAGCTGAAGTCAAGCCACTTTATAGTCAGTTGTGGCAGCAATGGATAAATAACAATGGTGGAGCTCGAGACGGGCTACTAGTAGCTATTAAAGCTGCTCTTGCTGATGCTAAAGACTACTATATGGGGTGGTTTGCGCAAAAACTTGCCCTCGAATGCGGGGCAGATCTAGTAGTCATGGGACATACACACACGCCGATCTCTGGGCTGAAAAAGGGTTTAATTCAATATGTCAACAGCGGATTTGAGTGTCCTTCAAAACCTGATATCGGCAAACAGCATGTTAATTTCATTGAGATTGATACCGATAGCTATCAAGGGGCGATATTCAAAGTCGTTAACCAACAGGGTTCTTATCAGATTGAAGCTGATAGTGCAGAACAGACATCAGTAATAATACCCGGATTGTCTCAAGATTATTCCTGTTATATCACTGTCGAAAATCAAAGCTCTATCTCCCTAATACAGCGGGTAAGTTATGAAGCCAACCAAGGTCATTATATTGTTGCTCCTACCCAATCGATAGGTCCTCGTGAAAAAGGACGGTTCTGGATACAAGATTATCCAGGGATTACCAAGGGTTCAGAGGGGCAGGTGATTTATTTTACAGGAGACCGTGAAATTACGCTTAGATACTCCTGTCCTGTTGGGCTGAGTCCAAATAGCTGTTCAGGAGCTGAATTTTATACTTCTGTTGATGGCATTAATTGGGGAGAACGCAATCAAATAGTCAATAAGGGCTTAGGTCATCCATTTTTTGTGCGGTTTGTTCTGTAATCCAGCCCAGAAATCCGAATTTATTGGCTTGTCCAGTAGATTCAGGGTTACAGAAAGCTCCCGTTCAAGCATCGGCTTAACGGGAGTAGATTACCTTATATGACAGTTGAGGGTGCGGAATGTGGAATAATACTAAATCCGTTGAGTACAGGCTAGTTATGAGGAAAGGCAAAAGGCAAAGGGGAATAAATAATCAGTTTTTAATATAGCAGTTATTGGGACTTAGACAAAAAACAAATCGAGAAAAGCCTCAACTCCAATCCCCGCTTGGGATTTACTTCGAGAAGCCCAAAATCGCTGAAACTCAGATAGATCAAGGAAAATCATCAATCGAGGTTAACCCTTTGTCCCGTAATGGTTTGAGCCTTTTTTGCTGACCGAAAACGCCTAAGTCCCATTATCACACCTGTGTGGCACAGTTAAACCTTTGCTGATTAAGCTTTTCCCCATCAATAATGTACCTCGTGCGAACAGGAAACGCTATAACCAGATTTAGTATAAAAAGTAACGAAGCTCCCCAATTGTTAACAATAGTTACAATTTTGTCCTTAAATGCTCGGCAAGAGTTTTTTTGAGATACACTCCTAATTGAGATAAAACTGTAATGAGAATATCTCATATTCAACATGAATGTCAGACATAACGGAAATACTGGGGATACAAGAGCTATGGAGGAAAACCAGAGGGAACCCTCGCATTTGCGTAGCGGTTTTGGATGGACTGGTTGACAAGTCACATCCCTGTTTTCAAGGAGCGCATCTAAGCCGTCTGCCAACTTTAGTAGATGGCGAAGCAACTTCACAGGGGGATATGTCAAAGCATGGGACTCATGTTAGCAGTATAATTTTTGGCCAACATGGTTCTCCAGTTGAAGGCATTGCTCCTTCGTGCCGTGGGTTGATCGTTCCTGTCTTTGCGGATCGGGGTCAAAGGCTGTCTCAGCTTGATTTGTCCCGGGCTATTGAGCAAGCAGTTAGTTCAGGAGCTCACATTATAAATATAAGTGGAGGTCAACTCACTGATTTTGGGGAAGCGGAAGACTTTTTGCAAAGAGTCACTCAGTTGTGTGAAAAAAACAATATTTTAATCGTTGCAGCAACAGGTAACGATGGATGTCCTTGCTTGCACGTTCCAGCAGCCATTCCTTCTGTTCTAGCAGTGGGGGCAATGGATAACCTAGGCAAGCCAATGGAGTTCAGCAACTGGGGAAAAAACTATCAAACACAAGGCATTCTTGCCCCCGGGGACAATATTTTAGGTGCCAAGCCAGGAGGAGGAGTTGTCAGGTTAAGCGGGACCAGTTTTGCTACCCCTATTGTTTCTGGAGTCGCTGCCCTTCTGTTGAGCCTACAACTTCAGCAAGGAGAAATTCCCGATCCTCACAAGGTTCGAGATGCTATTTTAAACAGTGCCTTGCCCTGCGATCCCAATCAAATAAAAAGCAATTATCATTGCTTGGTTGGGAAAATCAATATATCTGGTGCAATTGAATTACTACAAGGAGGAACAATGTCTGAGCTAAGAGAAACCATCGCACCCGCAGGCTGTGGTTGTGATGTAGTCAACAACATTGAAGCTGATGTTGCTAATACTAACGAGATTGAAGCTAGTGCTAATACTTCAGAAATAAGTCATTCCATCCCTGAGACAGCTTTAGCAGCCTCAGTCATAAGTCCATCTAGCTCACAGAATTCTTTAACATCTAACGTATCTAAAATGTCAAACAAGGGTTCCAATTTTATTACCGCTAGCCAACCGGCTGAAACCATCGGAGAGAACTTAGTTTACGCACTAGGAACTTTGGGATATGATTTTGGCACCGAAGCGCGGCGGGACTCCTTCAAGCAACTCATGCCTTGGCAGCAAATCCCCGATTCCATTCCCATTCCTCCCAACCCTTATGATGCCCGCCAGATGGTGGATTATTTGGCTCAAACTCCCTCCGAGGCCAAGTCCTTAATTTGGACATTAAACTTGGACTTAACCCCCATTTATGCCATCGAACCGGTTGGTCCTTTTGCTAACAATGTTTATGGGCTTTTACAGCAACTCTTGAGCGGGGAGGTACAGCCAGAAAACAGCGATGAGTATATTGAACGGGTGAGTATTCCTGGCCGATTGACGGGCAAGACGGTTAAGTTGTTTTCGGGACAGGTTGTTCCTGTGATCCAACCTGAGAATGAGCGGGGAATTTATGGCTGGAAAATAAACTCTATCATCAACGCGGCTCTCGAACAAGTACCTACGGAGCAAAGAGATTCTGTAGTGAGAACTCTCCAAAGTTTCCTCTCACGGATTTATTATGACTTCAGAAATTTAGGAACAACCTCCCAAGACCGAGCCATCAATTTTGCAGCTACTAATCTAATTCAAACTGCTCAGACTGCATCTCAGGCGATAGAGAGCGGGTTTGAACTGGACACCATTACCGTAGAGAAAAGCCCCTTCTGCCGACTAGATAGTGATTGTTGGGATATCAAACTGAAGTTTTTTGACCCAGAAAATAGCCGCCGAGCCAGAAGGGTGTTCCGATACACAATTGATGTAAGCGACATCTTCCCGGTTACTTTGGGTGAAGTCAAACAATGGTCTGCACCTTACTAAAATGGCTCTTCGGTCTGCCCTGTGCGAAGTACAGGATGATAAGAAATGAAACTCCTATACGGGAAGACATTGGGCGATTTTTGTCAATTGTCTTCGGGCTAGAGCGAACTAATCAATTAAATCTATTGCTAGATAAGGATTTAGTCGATTTATGCCCCCCAATCGAACCATACCAAGTAACGAAGAATCAGTTGAAGGTTAAGTTCAAGATGATCCCCATACAAGCAAAACCGGTAAAAAGACCAGATGTTATAGCCCCACATCTGGCGGTCGATGTAGTTCATAATGATGGTTCCCGTATCAGCGATCCAACTTCCATTAATAATCTGGTTGTTATCAGGATACGTTTGCTTCACGGCGCTAACTATAACGATCCTCCTTACTTTCAGTCAAAAAGCTACCAGCAAATCAAGTCTTCTGGGTTGCGTGGCTCTTTGCTGAAGTAAGACGGACAGCAATCGTCTTCTTGAAGCGATAAAGCTAATGTCACGGGTCAATTTGTCAACCGATTAGAAAAACTGGAAGGACCCTTTTATGAGTGATAACTTAGAGTCAAAGGCAAATCCACCCCTTGCCTCTGTTGGTTCAAAGGATGTCAAATTCCTGCTCAAACAAGAATTGGGTGATCAAACCCGACAAAACAAACTAAAGCGAAAAACGATAGAAACAGAGGAGTGGCGTCAAGGACGCATTTGGAATTGATTTTTTTACTCTGGAAAATGAATCAAATGAAAAAGAAAACTTTATTGCCTCAACTAACTGAGTCAATTAAACGCCCATCTATAAATGTCCCTTCTTCGCCAATGCCGGAACTGGGTGGGGTTGAGACAGCGATATATATTCCTGGATTAGGAGGTGTGCTGCAGGGCATCCCTTTTGCCTCAGATGATGCCCTATAATCTTAATTCAGTAATTTAAGTCTCAAATCTTAACCAAAAGAGGGGTTTAAGGACTCATAAAATTGAGTACAATCCCGTGGTGAAAGTAGAGCGATTTCGAGAAATACTTTCTATTTCTAAGCTGAATAAATCAGTTTAGTTTACTGTGAAGTAAAGTACAGAAACTTATTTTTTGCAGTGCTGTTGATTGGTTTTAAGTAATATAAAGTAAGTTGACATATCTAGCATTTGTGATGTATATTTCAGCTAGAAAAGCTTAGGCTAATCTTCAGTTCGTAACCTACCAAGAACTAGGAAAAAAAACAATGAAAAATCCGACTTTGCTTCCTAAATTAACAGCTCCAGTTGAACGCCCCGCGGTGACCTCTTCCGATTTAAAACAGGCTTCCTCTGTGGATGCCGCTTGGCTGAATGGCGATAACAACTGGTCAACTCCCTTTGCTGGGGTCAATGCCGCTTGGCTGAATGGCGATAACAACTGGTCAACTCCCTTTGCTGGGGTCAATGCCGCTTGGCTGAATGGCGATAACAACTGGTCAACTCCCTTTGCCGCCGATGGAGCTGAGTAAAACTCACTAGCAAACAGAAGAATAAGAGAGGAGATGAGAGTAGAAGTGATGAAGATAAGTTTATTGACTCACCCATTTTTCATTTCACCTCTCTTATCGAAAATTTGGGTTAAAAACCCCGCCTCTTTTAGGGGGGCTTTCTGTTAAAGTCTCACTGGTCTAAAAAACCTGCCCTATCTATCATAGATACTCCGAAATAGATACATAGCGTTTCCTAAGCTAGTGAGGTACACCTATTTTTCTTCCCTTTTGCCTCTTGCCTTTTGCCTAAAACCCATAACTTTTGTACCTCAGCAGACTGAAAAACGCTATATTAGGTTGAAATTCTGGCAACGGGTTGACCCTTCAGCTTCGCTCAGGGTAAACCCTGAGCTACGTCGAGGGGTTAACGTCGATCAGCGTCGAGACGTTGACGATGAGTAAGGGGAAGCTGACGGCCGCTGGGAACTCCAGGCTAGAGGCGAAACATATCTTGTGTCGGTATGTATAAACCCAAATTAAATTAGTCGCCGGAGGGCATTCGGAGACTTTAAATTGACGTGGAGAAAGTGTCAGACTTAAGCAATTAAGCGTTTTTTGGTGAAGCGTCAACCATTCGGCGACTACTCTAAAAAGGTAGCGTGGTGAGAAATCACCCTCGGTTTACGGCGGTGAGCATGTCAAGTAGGTTTGTCATAGAGGTCAAGGTAGTTTTCTGTCAAGTAAATAGTCAAGACTATTCGGAGCAAGAACTTAAAAAGCAATGATTAACTACGCTAATGCCCAGTTGCATAAGAGCAAAAATCTAATGTATATGAAGGCGCATGAAAATATCTTTGAAATCGAAGCTCTTTATCCTTTAGAACTTTTCGAGAGATTTATGCAGTCACAAACTGATTGTTCGATTGACTGTGCTTGTAAAATTGATGGGGATGAGCTTTATCCTGCTCGTTTCAGCTTGGCATTGTATAATAACCAATACGCTGAAAAGCAAATTAGGGAAACGATTGATTTCTTTCATCAAGTGGAAGGTCGGACTGAGGTGAAGCTCAACTATCAGCAACTCCAGCATTTTTTAGGAGCTGACTTTGACTTTAGTAAAGTAATCAGAAATTTGGTGGGAGTAGATGCGCGCAGGGAATTAGCTGATTCGCGCGTGAAGCTCTATATTTGGATGAATGACTACCCCGAAAAGATGGCAACAGCTATGGCTTGGTGCGACGACAAGAAAGAGCTGTCAACATTGATCGTCAATCAAGAATTTTTGGTAGGTTTTGATTTTTATTTTGATGGTCGTACTGCTATCGAGCTTTATATTTCTTTATCATCAGAGGAATTTCAGCAAACACAAGTTTGGGAAAGGTTAGCCAAAGTTGTCTGTGCACCTGCTTTGCGTCTAGTCAATGATTGTCAAGCTATCCAGATTGGTGTGAGCAGGGCTAATGATAGCAAAATTATGTATTATCATACCCTCAACCCTAACAGCTTTATTGATAACTTGGGCAATGAAATGGCAAGCAGGGTTCATGCTTATTACCGGCATCAACCGGTGAGAAGTCTAGTAGTGTGCATCCCCGAACAGGAATTAACAGCTAGGTCAATTCAAAGATTAAATATGTATTACTGTATGAACTGATTATCTGGATAAGCCAAGCCAATTCTCTAACTTATGAACAGAATTTTGATATATTGCTCAACTTTTTTGAAGATTTGTGAAAAACTATGCCGGATATAATTGATATACCTGGAATTACCGAACTATGGACTCGCACTCTAGGCAGTCCTCAAATTACCGTTGCCGTACTTGACGGTCCCGCCGACCTTGATCGCGCCTGTTTTCAGAAAGCCAATATCGCTCAAATTAAACCTTATTGGCAAGAAATGCTGGAAGTACCCCAAGAATATATTGACCTCTATATAGATTTAGAAAACAGAGAAGAAGATAGTGAGGAAAAAGCAGCCAAAATGGAATCTGCCATACCTGCTCCCTTTGGCGACTATCTCAATTTTGTCTCCCACGCCACCCATATTGCCAGTACCATCTTTGGCCAGCATGATTCACCGGTTAAGGGACTGGCACCTAACTGTCGCGGGATCAACATCCCCCTTGGCTACGACTTCGACAACTTTAGCTCTCCGCTCAACCTCTCTCGCGCTATCAACCTAGCCCTCAATGCGGGGGCAAATATCATCCATATTGCTGTCTGCATTCCCACCCAAACTGGCGTAGCCCATGACCTGCTAGAACGAGCTGTGCGTCAGTGCCAAGATAACAACATCCTGCTCGTTGCCCCCGGAGGCAACAATGAAGGGGAATGTTGGTGTATTCCAGCAGTACTGCCCCACGTTCTCACAGTTGGAGCGATGAAAGACAACGGACAGCCCTTCAAGTTTAGTAACTGGGGAGGGGAATATCAAAACCAAGGGGTGCTAGCCCCAGGGGAAAATATACTAGGAGCGCAGCCATGGTCAGATAAACCGCTCCGCAAGAAGGGGACCAGTTGTGCTGCTCCCATTGTGACCGGAGTTGCCGCTTTGCTCATGAGCCTACAGCTACAACAAGGTCAAGAGCCTGATGCCGAAGCTGTCCGCGCTGCTATTTTAAACAGTGCTATCCCTTGCGATCCGGAAGAGGTTGAAGAAGTTGAACGCTGTTTGCTAGGCCGATTAAACGTTCCCAGTGCAATCAATTTAGTGGACAAAAAGCCTTTGCTCATCGTGGCATCCAGTGGTTTTGAGACCGCCTGGAAAATCGAAGCAATGGCAGTCACAGACTCAATTGCTCAACCAGACCCGATCTCATCAATTTTAGAAGATTCTGTCATGCCCACCGATAGCTCACCTGCCATTACCCCTAGCCAGACTGCTGATAGTATCACTCCTAGTGCTAGAACCAACTTGGTTTATGCTTTAGGAACTTTGGGATATGACTTTGGTACTGAAGCGCGGCGAGACTCCTTCAAACAACTAATGCCCCGACAATCAATCCCTGGCTATCCAGCAGGAACCCCGCCCGTTCTCGCTAACCCTTATGATGCCCGTCAGATGGCGGATTATTTGGCTCAAAATCCATCTGAGGCTAAATCTTTAATTTGGACGTTAAACATGGAGTTAACCCCCATTTATGCCATTGAACCGGTCGGACCTTTTGCCTATGCTGTGTATGAGCTTTTGCAAGGACTTTTACAGGGTGAGGTGCAGCCGGAAAACAGCAGTGAATATATTGATCGGGTGAGCATCCCCGCCCGATTAACGGGTAAGACGGTTAAGTTGTTATCGGGACAGGAAGTTCCCGTAATTCGACCTGATGGAGAACGGGGAATTTATGGCTGGAAAGTTAACAGCTTGATCGATGCCGCTCTAGAAGCAGTACCAGTAAACGAACAACCACAACTAGCGGCAGTCCTCTCTAACTTCCTTAACCGTATCTATTACGACTTCAGCAATTTGGGACAGACTGCCAGTGATCGCGCCCTCAACTTTGCCGCTACCAATATTGTTCAATCGGTCTCGGTCTTTTCAGAATCGATTCTCCTGGGGATGGAACTGGACAGCATTACAGTAGAGAAAAGTCCCTACTGCCGGCTCAATAGTGATTGTTGGGATGTAGCATTAAAGTTCTTTGATCCAGAAAATAATGATAGGGCAAGGAAAGTGTACCGCTATACCCTTGATGTATCTGACATCTTCCCTGTTACTTTGGGGGGCGAAGCGAAAACTTGGTGGGATTCTCCCAACTAATTAGAAAATTGCAGGCGGGATAGCTCAAGATAAGGCGGGTAAGAATGCTTAATTACTTCGATATACTACTTCCCTCTCTCCTAGAAAGGACACTAGACTGGATTACTCAACATATTGACTACTTTAGCCTGCCCAACCATAAGTCGAGCGATAGGGAAGTCAAAGCTACTATTGAACATAAAGCTTTTGGCGAGCTGGCCATAGCTTGTCTGGTGATGAATCGCTACCCACAAGTTCGACAACGCCAGGAATTTAAAGTTTTAATTGGACATATTGTAGAAGAACTAGAGAAAAGTAACTTTACTTTTAACATGACGCGTAGGTTTGGCCTGTTTGAATTCTATTTATCTATATACTCATGCCTAAAAGCTTGCGATCTAAAAACAACTATAGAGGTAGAACAATTAAAAATCCTTCTACAAAAGATGATTGATGAAGATTTCATCGATGCCGTAGAGAGAACTCCTTACAGCCAAATGGAACTCAGCTATTATTTCAAGCTCGGTGGCTTTAAGCATCGCCTTTCTGATTGTAGTAGCATCTACAAATACTCCAGTGCTTTTCACCTTCCATCTCCAATCCATTTGCGTATTACTGATGCTTATAACTTGACACACATTATCTTTTACTTAAGCGATTTTGGACAGCAACCATTAGCCCCAATATTACTAGAGCGATACAATGAAATCTACCAATACATAATACTTATACTGGGATTATATACGAAGAAAAAAGATTGGGATCTAGTGGCCGAGCTGTTAATATGTTGTAATTTTTTGCAATGTGACTACTTTCATCCTTTAATCCAATTAGCAGGGAAAAGCCTTGGTGAGATACAAAATCCTCAAGGTTTTATTCCAGCAAAAAGTAGATTGTCCGAAAAACAAGAAAGCAATTCGGAAGAAGTAAATCTTGAAAAAGATACTTTTAGAAAAAATTATCATCCTACTTTAGTAACATTTTTAGCCTCTATGTTCTATCTCTATGGAGGGAATTATTTATGATGGCATTATCTCCTTTTGATGAAAGTAATAAAATTAATATAGAAGCTTACTTTCATTGGCTTGTTACTCGTATTAATCATCTGCCTGACTCTGATATAAATTCGCTTTTACAAACCTATATAGCGATAGTAATTTGTCACGATATTGAGCCAAAAATTCTCAATGAGTCAATTAAGATAGTTAAAAATCTAACAGCAAAATTAATCCTTTTATCAGAACATCAATTTCGCAGCAGTAATCTCATACTTTTATCGCTTGCTGCTATTTCTACCTACAGATTATTGGGAACTCAGCTTCCAAACATTGTTGACCATGTAAAAAAAGTCATTGATAAATTGCCAGAGAAATCAAGTGATAACTCGCTGAACGAAAGGCCTATTCTTTTTCTCGCTGGCACTTTAAACTTAATACCAAAACCTTCATTTAAGGTGATGAATTACAAGCCAGATTTATTAGCTTTATTAAACGCAGATGATTTAGCAATTCAGAAGAGTATTACTGAATTAGAAAATTTAACTGTTTATGGTATAGTAAGAACTCCAATATATCATGGATTAATTGATGTCTTAGAAGTAATTTTATTTGAATACTTACAAAATTACAATCTTAAAATAGCTCTAAGATTATTTCGTATGCTTAATTATTTGAATGTCTCTACGAAGTATGGCATTCAAAAGTCTTTTGCTTTTATTAACAATCAACAATGTCCTGATGGCTCTTTTGGTTTTTCTGAATTGGAGATAGCAAAGATGGACATTGAATTTCAATTTAATGATTTGAAAAATTGGTTCAAACTACAAAATACTTTTTCCTATTTATGGCTAACTGCCGAGCAAATGAATAGTGATTATAGGCTTTTACGAGATATTGGAAGAGGACCAATTCAAGGTTCTTCGTTATACCAATTCTCCAGAGTCTGACTACAGAAGTTTAATCCCCCTTAAAAAGTAGGGCTGTTTCATTCTCTCATCAGAATCTCAAAAGTAAAAGCGATCGTATCCGCTCAATAAGTAGGGGTAGTAGAGAAAAAAGGTAAGCAAGGGACACGCAATATAATAGAATATGACACATGACGCAAAGACTAGATTCGAGCAAGAAATCAGGAGAAGAGATACTGCAAACCATCGAGCCAAAAGGGATTGCAGACGAATCAATGGGTCGGACAGTAGAAATATTACTGAACTTAATAAGATCGGCTCTTCGTTACTTGTTATGGTTCGATAGGGGGGCATAAATCGACTAAATCCTTATCTGGCAAGAGACTTAATTGATTAGTTCGCTCTAGATAAAAAACAATTGACAAAAATAGCTCAAACCGAAGAGCCATAAGATCTCTTGCAAAAGTAATCAAGATATATCCTTTTGTCGGTAACGAAGTTCGTAATTGTAGATACCAGCAATCAAATTCAATCTCAGACCAAATCGCCGTCTGCGATTTCTGTATCTT
>NZ_SFBZ01000205.1:0-2523 GCF_007095495.1 Microcystis sp. M_QC_C_20170808_M9Col
TGTTTTAGATCATCCTTGAGAGCGATTAATTGAGGAATATTTTCCAGACTGCGATAAATAATATAATCAAATTGTGGGGCAATTTCTGAAACTAATTTAAGGGTTAAAGCTGTTTTTCCAATTCCAGTTAACCCATAAATGGTAATTAATCGAGTTTTATTATCTAGCCATTCTTTTAAGGTTGATATTTCTAACTTACGTCCATAGTTACACCTTAATTCAGGAGCTTTTGTTAGGTTAATTATTGGGTATAGATGATCATTATCTGGAAAATTTGAAGACTTTTTTAAGTTGTTTTCTGAATAGGGATTATTTTCTCTACAGACATTAACATGATGATTTCTTATATTATTATGTGGAGAGTTAACAAAATTATAAATAGTAGATGAAGCTTTATTTTCTAAAATAGAACGAACATTAGACTTTTTTATATCTTCTTGAAAAACATCTGATAACAGTTGCCACAATTTCCATGCTTCTTTTTTTATATGGTCATAACTGCGCTGATTATTTTCGGCAATTTTTTCATAATCTTGATGTTCCCAAATACCCTGTAAGATGGATTCTTGCAACGAATCAAGATGTTTACCAGTTTTCTCTAATACCTGTTTATCTGTCCATTCTAAAAGGGTTTGAATATCCATATAAGTAAGTGATAGAACTTTTGTATTACTGTTTGGGATAAGGGAACAGATTTTAGTTTTCTCGTTTTTTTATCAGACTAATAATCATTTTACTTCCCTCTTGCAAGAGATCAATGTATTGCCTACGAACATTTTACCCCATAAAGTCGGGAAGGCCAAACTGTCATAGCAAATCCGCCTTAGACAGTAAAGCTTGTAGTCATATTACTCGTAGGGTGCGCCCTTCAATAGCGTAACGCACCAATTTAATAATAGAGGTGGTGCGTTACGGCGAATTATTAATTTTGGTTTTTTGACTAAATTGATAGCCGCCTAACGCACCCTACACTCTACGGACTCGTATAGCGTAACGCACCAATTTAATAATAGAGGTGGTGCGTTACGGCGAATTATTAATTTTGGTTTTTTGACTAAATTGATAGCCGCCTAACGCACCCTACACTCTACGGACTTTAACTAGAAATTTGAGAAAAGATTAATAAAGGGTTTTTTATTTTTCCAGCGATAGGTATTAAAATCTCGATTATCAATTGATAAGATACGTCCATTTCCTAACTCTTCTGCTAAGATAACTAGGGAGGCATCGGCTAAGTCCATTGGCAGACTTTGATATTGTTTCATAAGGTCTTGAATTCTTTCTAGATGAGTATTTTCAAGGTGAAATAATAGAAATTTTTGGGGATGTCTCTCAAATACGTTCATTAATTTTATTTGTTTTTCAACTCCTGTATAGAGATTTGGAGAACGTTGTAAAAGAAGATGACAACTTTCTGTTAAAACACACCAAGTTGTAATTAGGGGTTGAGAAGAATACTGTGCTAAGGTTTGCTGTGCTATTAGATGATATTGATCTTTATTGTTAAATAAAGCCACCCAGAACCCAGTATCAACGATGATCATATTTAGCTTTTAATCCTTCTTTGAGAACGGATTTATAATTAGTAGAAAGGTCGGATTCTGCACTAATACAACCGATTAATCCAGATTCTTTTAAAATGTCTAGGGTACTTTGAGCTTCAGGGTTTATTTTTGCTGCAATCTCTGGCTTTTTTGCCAAAGAATAGCGTTTTTTTAATAACTCAATAAAATCAATCAGTAAGTTTTGTGCTTCTTCAGGTAATTGGTTAATATCTTGTTGAATTTGTTCTAAGTTAATCATTAATTTTCCTCTGTTAAGGTTTTTAAATAGGCTGCTAATCTTTAAGCGACTGTTTCTGACATTTAAACCTCCTGATTTGTTTCCGACTGTCCCCTGTTACTTAATCGATTAATATTAATGCCAATGCTTGATTAATAATTTTATTTTTATCGATCATAGCCTCAATTTCTTCTGGTTTATATATACCTTCAAAAGCTTCTAATGCCGCTTGTCTTAAAGCGGAATAATAAGCATCATCTAAGGTTTCTTTTAATTCTTCTATTGTTAGATAATTTCCTCCAGTTTTACGTCGTTGATTAATGCGTTGAATCTGTCGAACAGAATTAGAAATAGAGGTTTCCCATGAGCGGGTACTGCGGTTTTCTGCTTGCTGTTTAATCAGATGTAATAGGACAATAATACTAAAGCTAAAAATCTTATTGAGCTTATCATCTTTGCTCATTTCTGTCATTTCCTCTACCAAAATCAAGGCATCGGGAACATTGCCAGCTAGTAATAGATTTTTTAACTCTAATAATTCTTCCATTTTTTGCCTTTTTTTACTGATTAACCTCTTAATTTAGTAATTTGTTCCGCATTTAAATTAACCCAAGTTGCTAGTTATAACCCACATTCCGCACCCTAAAGTGTCACATTGAAAATTTTATCTAAATCGTCAAAACGATTGCCGGCTCTGAATTACAGGCTAATTTGTTTGCCCAGCAGATGCACAATTAGCCC
>NZ_SFBZ01000206.1:0-6206 GCF_007095495.1 Microcystis sp. M_QC_C_20170808_M9Col
GTGATTATTGCCCCGATACCGGCACTAATTCCCCCAACAATCAGAGGTAAAATTAACCCCCGAAATCCCTGTAAGTCAGAAACAGACTTAACTAAAACAGATTGCTCGTTTTCTACTTTCTCTAATCTTTTATCGATGCCCTCAACCTTAAAGCCTAAGGCTTTAATCTCCCCTTTTAACTCCGATTGTCCTATTTCTACTTTGGTTAATCGTTCATCGATTTTGTCGAATTTTTGATTAACATCTTTTTGTAGAGAGTCTATTTTTCCCTCGATCCTTGTTAGAACAGCTTCTAGGGAATAAGTCACGGTTTCGTTAGACATGAGCTAAACTCCTATATTTTGCTATGTTGCGGTCTCGCGTAGCGAGCGCGTTGCGACCGCCTAATCTTCTTTGGGTGCGATTGCTCCAGTGGAGACCAATTCTCATAATTCTCCAGGCTGTACTCAGTAGCGATCGCATTAAAATAATCACACAATCAATTAAAAGTATAATAATACTAAATCCGTTGAGTAACGCACAGAAAACGGGTTTCTCGGAGAAACCCGTTTTCTACTCATGCAATAGGCAAAAGGGAGAATAAATAATCATTCTTTAATAACCGGATTTAATATTAGTAAAAATTATCAATTGAATGTTAAGAAGTGCGGAAAGTGGGATTTAATACTGCTCACTTAAAACTCAAATCTGATAACTGATAACTGGTAACTGGTAACTGATAACTGATAACTGATAACTGATAAATCCTTAGATTTCGGGGGCTTTTAGGGAATAAAGGGAGAAACTGGGGGTTTTTGCCTTTGCCTGTTGCACTAAACTGGGGACAGAATTACGCACTAGGGCGGTTAATTTATTGGTGGTAGCATCGTAAATCGTCGTCGCCACTTTGGGATAGAGTCCAATGCCGATAATTGGCACTAATAGAGAAGCGATGATAAAGACTTCCCGGGGTTCCGCATCCACTAGGGCATGGTGTTCTTCTAATTCCTTATTTTCCGGCCCGTAGAGAATTTCTCGCAACATGGACAAGAGATAAATCGGGGTGAGAATGACACCGATAGCCGCTAAAAAGACGATAATAACGCGGAAAGTGGGACTATAGGCATCACTGGTGGCAAAACCGATAAATACCATTAATTCCGCCACAAAACCGCTCATCCCGGGCAAAGCCAGGGAAGCGAGGGAACAGGTAGTCCACATGGCAAAAACTTTCTTCATTTTCTTGCCGACACCGCCCATCTCGTCTAACATCAGGGTATGGGTGCGATCGTAGGTACAACCGACCATAAAGAATAAACTCGCCCCAATCAGTCCGTGGGAAATCATCTGTAACATCGCCCCACTTGTACCAATATCGGTAAAGGAAGCCATGCCAATCAGCACAAATCCCATGTGAGAGATGGAAGAATAGGCAATTTTGCGCTTAAGATTGCGTTGGGCAAAGGAGGTTAAGGCGGCGTAGATAATATTAACTACCCCTAAAATCACCAAAACGGGAGCGAAAACGGCGTGAGCATCGGGTAACATCCCCATATTCATCCGTAAGAGCGCATAACCACCCATTTTAAGCAAAATTCCCGCTAGTAACATATGGGCGGGGGCAGTGGCTTCGCCGTGGGCATCTGGTAGCCAAGTATGGAGGGGGAAAATCGGCAGTTTTACCCCGTAGGCAATCAGGAAACCGGCGTAGAGGAATAATTGCAGTTTCAGGGGGAAGTCTTTACCAGCAATAGTCACCATGTCAAAGGAGACGGTATCGCCATAAAAAGCCATCGTCAGCGCCGCTACAAGGATGAATAGGGAGCCTCCGGCGGTGTAAAGGATAAATTTGGTGGCCGCGTAGAGACGGCGTTTACCGCCCCAAATGGAGAGGATGAGATAGACGGGGACTAATTCTAATTCCCAGACGAGGAAGAACAGTAACAGATCCTGGACGGCAAACACCGCAATCTGTCCCCCGTACATCAACAGCATCAGGAAGTAGAATAGTTTCGGTTTAAAAGTCACCGGCCAAGCCGCTAAGATAGCCAGAGTGGTGATAAATCCCGTTAAGATAATCAGAGGCATGGAGAGGCCATCGGCTCCTAAGGACCATCTTAGGTCAATTTCTGGCAACCATTGGTAACTTTCCACTAATTGCAGATTGGGATTAGCGAAATCGTAACTGCTATAGAAAGCGTAGATAATTAGGGCAAAGTCGATTAATCCCACCGTCAGAGCAAACCATCTCACGGTTTTACCGTCTTTATCGGGAATTATGGGAACTAATAAAGCGGCGACGATGGGAAAAAGGATGATGGCAGTTAACCAAGGAAAGTTTGTTAGATTCATCGGCTGTTTTAATATTTATTTAATCGTCAGAATCGAGAAATTAAGCTAAGGCTTTTTGACGGTTTTACCTAGCAAAACCGCCTTTTTTTCGCTTGTTCTCGCGGTTACATTTGACTGCACCTAAATCAATCTAGCAATTATTTTCCTGTCCTTGTCTGTTAATATTGTTAAGTTTCAAGAGACTTCTGGCTTAATTAGGGTTTGCTAAAAAAGTTTTTCGGTGGGGGCAGGGTGTGCCCCCCCCAACCCCCCCGACATCGGGGGGGCAGGTGGGGTGTGGGGTGTAGGGTTTTATACCATTAACCCATCCGACAAATATAGCGTTTCCTAAGCTAGTGAGGTACACATATTTTTCTTCCCTTTTGACTTTTGCCTCTTGCCTTTTGCCTAAAACCCATAACTTTTGTACCTCAGCAGACTGAAAAACGCTATAATTGTGCCTCCCTACTTAATCGGGCAGATCAAAGAGAACGCCCGTCATATAACGCTCTGCCCATTCCCAACCAAAGGCTTTTTCTAGTACACGCCGAGTTTTATCGTTTTTTTGCTGTTGACTACAATAATCCCGTTGTCCCTGTAAATAAATGCCAGTTTCTTCCCCGGAAAGAGGCTGACTTTCCCTAGCACATTTGCAGTGAATTGTCAAGAAATCTGTTACTCTTTGTAAAAATTGTCGTTCCTCGGCGGCGGTTTCGGGACGAATAAACAGACAATATTCCGAGAAAATATGACCCCAAGGCGGTAAATCACGAGCTTGGGCGAAATCGACCCCAGGTAAAGCCGCTAAAGCTTGATTATAGGCACTAGAGAGGGTTTTATCGCCACTGGTGGGAGAAAGATCCACAATAGCGGCACTGATTCCCGCTTTGCCGGAGACTATATCACATCCGAACATCGGCAGCGGATATTCTGGACGGGGGAACATGACACAGTGAAGGATATCCAAACCATTGCCCAGTTTAGCCAGTTCTAGGTGCATTTTGCGGAACTGGGGAGTTTGATAGCAGCGATTCTCGATAATTAATTTTTCCCCTTCTAAACGTCCCTCCACATAGCCTAAACCTTCGGGTAACTCAAAGGGCGACAAATCAAGATAATTTTCCCACTGGGACAAAATTGCTGTGGCTAATTGTCCAATCAGGGGATGAAGTAACGGTAAAATTTCAGGGTTGGTAACGGCTATCATAGGTCAGTTATCAGTTATCAGTTATCATTTATCAGTCATCAGCTTTTTGCTCCCTATCTCCCGTCTCCTGACTCCTGACATCTAAAATCCACTTTACCCCATGGAGCGATCGAGATTAAAACTGGGAAATATAAAATTAACTTCTTTGTCCTTCTCCCAATTTACCCTATGGTTAGCAGTGCCGCTCGTCCAAGACCTTCCTTAAAAACCCTCTGGCAAAAGATAGAATCTTCTCCCTTGCCAGAAACCGAGGAATCGATTATTTTAAGAATTCTGGTGCAAGCTTTAGTAATCGTCGGTATTATCGCCACCGATGTGGCTACTGATAGTTATACCAGTATTTGGGCCGTTCCTCTCAGTATTATCGGCGGAATCTGGAGTTGGCGACGCAGGAAAAAGCGCAATATTGGGGCAAAATTTTGTATAGCGATCGGAATGTTAGTGGTGTTGGCGCTATTCTTGGGTAATATCGTTGCGATGCAGGATAGTCGCATTGCCTTAACACAATTATTAATTCAACTGCAAATTCTCCATAGTTTTGACCTGCCCCGACGCAAAGACTTAGGTTATTCTATGGTAATCGGTTTAATTCTCTTGGGAGTCGCTGGGACAATCTCCCAAACCCTTGCTTTTGCGCCTTGGTTAATCCTCTTTCTGCTTTTATCCCTACCTACCCTAGTTTTAGACTATCGTTCTCGTTTAGGTTTAGATAATCTCAATCAGAGTCTCCCTTTCTTGGCAAAGAAACCCCCCCGTCTAGCTACAAAAAAATTAGTTTCCCCACAAAATTCTCCCCTTTCTCCCAAACGTTTCGGGATTTTCTTTCTGACAATTCTCCTCTTGGGATTGACAATTTTTGCCCTGATGCCGCGTTTTCCGGGTTATCAAATTCAATCTTTTCCCGTCAATAGTCCCGAAGGTATGGAAAATCAGGATTTTGAACAGGGAGACCGACAAATCGTTAACCCCGGCTATGTGCGCGAGGGTGAAACGGGGAATGGTGGCGTAAATGGCGGTAATAGTCCCACTACGGGGTCAGGACAGCTAGATTCTACCTTTTATTACGGTTTTAACCCCCAAATCAACCAAAATTTGCGGGGAAGTATGACTCCAGAAATAGTCATGCGGGTACGTTCTCAAGCCCCCGGATTCTGGCGCGCCATGGCCTTTGATCGCTATACTGGTCAAGGGTGGCAAATCTCGCGAGATCAAGAAGTAGAGGATTTAAATCGCAGTAGTTGGTCCTATCGCTTTTTTGTGCCGCTACCTGCAACCCAAGCCAAAACCCATCAGGTAGTCCAAACTTACAGCATTGTCTCCAGTTTACCGAATATTATCCCCGCTCTTACTTCGCCTCAGTTTCTCTTTTTTCCTACCCGACAGGTATCTTTAGACCGAGAAAATAGCTTAAGGTCGCCGGGGGGGTTAGCGGAAGGGCTAACTTATACTGTAATCTCACAAGTGCCGGAACGCAATCGCAGCCAACTGCGATCGGCCCCAGAAACTTACCCGAAGGCTATTCTCAAGTATTATTTACAAATTCCTGCCGAAATTGCCCCGAAAGTCCGCCGAAAAACCGAGGAATTGCTGGCAAAATCTCCCACACCGTTAACCTCTCCCTACGAGAAGGCCCTATATTTGGCCCAAGCATTAAAGCAAAACTATGAATTAAAAACCGATTTGCCCTTTTTAGCCGAAAATGAGGATTTAGTCTCGGCCTTTTTGTTTCGTTTTCAGGGGGGTTACGCCGATCATTTTTCCACCGTGTTAACGATTATGTTACGCTCGATCGGTATTCCTGCCCGATTAGCCACCGGTTTTGCTCCTGGCCAGTTTAATCCTTTCACTGGCTTTTATGTTGTCCAAAATACGGACGCTTACGCCATCACAGAGGTGTTTTTTCCAGGTTACGGTTGGTACACTTTCGATCCTATCCCGGGCCACGAATTAATTCCCCCATCCTTTGAGGAAGTGGAACCTTTTAGCGTCCTCAAGCAATTTTGGCAATGGGTAGCCGGATGGTTGCCCTCTCCAGTAACGGGTTTTCTCGGTCTGATTTGGGAAAATGTTATCGTCACTATCGGTAAGTTATTGGCATGGTTATGGCGCTTTATTTCCGGCAGTCTTTTAGGGGGAATTCTCGGCGGTTTAGTGGGGGTCGTCTTCGCTTACGCTGGTTGGTTAGGATGGGGACAGTTCCATCGTTGGCGTCGGGGTCGCAAGTTGGCAAAACTACCACCGATCGAGCGTTTATACCAGCAAATGTTAGGAATCTTAACAGAAGCCGGTTATGGCAAACATCCCGCTCAAACCCCTTTAGAATACGCCGCCGCCGCCCGCAGTGTCCAACCGCCCCCGGTGGCGAATATTATCGAGGAGATTGCTCGCGCCTACGTTGATTGGCGTTATGGCGGAAAATCTGCTAATATCGAGAGATTACGCCAACGTTTTCGAGAGTTGCTCAAGCTAGTGAAAAAGTGAGCTTGAGCCTATAGTTAGTAAGAGACCGTTCGTAAATTAATATTAAGCGCGGACTGGAGCCTTCTTCGCTCTCCGCCGCTGATTATCGATTAAACGGCGAAGCATAAGACGTATCATGGCAATATAAACGGCTCCCTCGTGATTTTCTGGTAGTTCCTCGTAATCCCGACATAATCGTCTCGATTTATCCAACCAAGACAAGGTTCTC
>NZ_SFBZ01000207.1:0-9878 GCF_007095495.1 Microcystis sp. M_QC_C_20170808_M9Col
TAGGGGTCTCAAGCTCCCCCTAACGGCCACCGAGAAAACCTTCACCAGCTAAGTATTTTTACTCAAGTCTCTGGAGGGGGACAGCTTATGTGACAGTTGAGGGTGCGGAATGTGGGTTTGACGTACTTGGTCTAAAAACCAAGCGTGAAGTCCTTTGCTATAGTCGGGGGATAGAAGTGCGGCATTGCGGGGAGTTAATTCAAATGTCAAACCGACTCATTCTGCTGTGTCTGTCCAGCTTAGATCGGTGGCGAAAGAGGGGAGCGATCGAGTTCGGGGTGAGGATGTCAAAGGATTAACTCTCTATCAATTAGGGTTTGCTGAAAAAGTTTGTTGGTGGGGTTAGGAGTCGGTCGTCGGTCGTCGGTCGTCGGTCGTCGGGAGTTTCAGGCTTTGTTGCCCTCTCTTTTCGTACCAGTTTATGTACTACAAGAAGGATAATGCAAGGTTTTTGAGGGTCCCAATCCGATTTTCGCAGCATGAACATCGGATTTTAACAGGTCAAAAGCCTTATTTTAAAAGGGTTTTACCATTATTCAAGCGAGTTCTTTACCCTATTTAGAAATCTTTGTCTAGTACAATTTATACCAAATTAGATGAGCTTATCCTGGGGGTAGTCGCGGGGATAAAACTTATGAAGAAACAGCTTACTATAGCGTTTCCTGTTGGCAAGAGGTACATTGTCGATGGTGAAAAGCTTAATCAGCAAAGGTTTAACTGTGCCACACAGGTGTGAGAAACGCTATATATCAGTAGCCTAACCGCATCCGCCCAAGTATTTGCTGAAATTATTCGAGGACATTGGAAAATAGAAAATCAGTTACATTGGGTAAAAGATATAATTTTTGAGGAAGATAAAAGCCAGATCAGTGATTTTCAAGCGGCAAGCAATTGGTCAATTCTCACAACCATGGGATTGAATCTTTTCCCTGGGGTTTTCTCTCAATAACGGAGGGACAGAGGTGGTTAGCTGAACGTTGGGAAAAACTGATAGTTTTATCGACGTAAGAAGCAAAAAAATTAGCTAAATTAACAGGATGTACTCTCAGACAATTTGAAGAGAGATAGGCTTTTAGTGGCTTGGGAACAAGCTTTATCAATCTCTTCATAATAAATATTGGCAGAAAATTAAAGATTAGTTATTGTGACTAACTCTTTTGATTAGAAAAAGATAAACTTGAGAATTTTCAGTCAATAAATTTGACTGAAAATCCGCTGTACTTAATTTAAATGAATCAACCCTACGGTTGTGGGGGAGGAAAGCGACTGCGAGGAGATTTTTTCGACTTTCTCAAAAAAGCGGGGATAAATGCGGCCATAAAAAATCCAATTCCCAAAGAAAAAGCCAATAAAACACCGATAGGTACTTTAATTGACTCAAATTGTAGAAACTTTAAAGAAACTGGTTGGATATTTTGAATAGCAAAAACTGCCATGGTCATAATCCAGCCGCCGACAATAGCACTAGCTAAAAAATTACTAATTGTATTCATGCTTGTCCTCGCCATGTTTGTGGGAGATTTTTTCAGGTTTTGTAGGCTAATTTCGCAGTTAGCTTCCTATTAATACCATTTTTCTTTATTCGTGGCCCTCCTATCCATTAGTCGCATCTTTCTTAACATAAAATTTGACAAAAAGAGAAAAGTGTACAAGATGGCTCAAGGGGGTTCTATGGGGGAACTAATTTGATTAGATAGGGTTTGCTGAATAATGGTATGACTTGGCATCATCTCCCCACTCCCCAATCCCCCACTGATTACTGATCACTGAAAAATCTCTTGTCTCTCAATCAAATTCTGCTTTTAAATCCCGACGCATCAATTCATAAACGGCAACTTGGGGAGAAATTTCCCCGCGCAAAAGACGATCAACTTGGCAGGTAATCGGTACATATAAATTTTTTTCTTGGGCAATTCTCATCAAAACTTCTGTGGTATTTATTCCCTCGGCAGTTCCCTCTAACTTTGCTAAAATCTCAGGCAAAGATAAACCTAAAGCTAATTGATAACCCACTTGATAATTGCGAGATAAAGGACTATTACAGGTGGCTAATAAATCCCCTAAACCCGATAAACCGAAGAAAGTTTCTTGACAACCTCCTAGACAAGTTCCCACCCGAACTATTTCCGGTAAAGCGCGAGTTAACAGGGCAGATTTGGCATTAGTACCTAACTGTAAACCATCACAAACCCCAGAAGCGATCGCCATGACATTTTTGAGAGTGCCACCTAACTCAGTCCCCAAGGGATCGCTATTAAGATAAACCCGAAAAGATTCCCCAGATAATAATTTTTGTAACAATATTACCGCTTTTTGCTGATAACTTGCTACCACCGTGGCAGCGGGTAAACCTTGATTAATTTCTTTAGCTAAATTGGGACCGGAAAGAACCACAAGGGGATTAGCGGGAAAAGCTTGATTCCACAGATGAAAAGGGGTACGAGTGGTGATTGGCTCTAATCCTTTAGTAGCGGTGACGATAATTATGCGAGAATTTAATTGTAATTGCTGTAATTTTTTGATCGTTGGAGCAACTCCTTTAATCGAAACTGCTGAAATAATTACCTCAGTATCTGCTATAATAGCCCCTAAATCTTCCCCAGTATGACGCGACCAAACCCTAACAGCTAAGTGATTAAGTCTAGCCAAATTAGCGAGAGTTTGTCCCCAAATTCCCCCACCTATAACCGTAATTTTCTTGGCATTTTCTAACAACTTCTATTCTCCTCCTTATTAGTGATCCCTGATCAGTTACTGGTTAGAAATGATTCGATTTGAAGGTTATGAGTCTTAAATGAAATTATTCACCGATTACTGATAAGTAGGTAGGTGTTAAAAGTTGTCAGACACCCCCCTTATCAAGGGGGGCAGGGGGGATCCCCCCGCCTATCGGCACCCCCCTTATCAAGGGGGGCAGGGGGGATCAGAGGCAAAAGACAAACTATCGCAATCCTGCCCCCACTGTTGATATTATCATCGAACTGATCGACTCGCCCCACCGTCCGATCGTACTAATTGAGAGA
The DNA here is from genome assembly GCF_007095495.1 of Microcystis sp. M_QC_C_20170808_M9Col. Lineage (NCBI taxonomy): Bacteria > Bacillati > Cyanobacteriota > Cyanophyceae > Chroococcales > Microcystaceae > Microcystis > Microcystis sp. M_QC_C_20170808_M9Col. Next base: position 3,024 of record NZ_SFBZ01000207.1, read on the forward strand.
AAAAATCCGCCCTTTGGCTGGGCAATTCCGGGGGGATTCGTGGACTACGGTGAATCAGTGGAAACGGCGGCCATTCGGGAAGCTTACGAGGAAATCAGTTTACAGGTGCAGTTAATCGAGCAATTTCACGTCTATTCCGATCCTAACCGCGATCCACGTCAACACACCATTAGTATCGTTTTTATCGCCACGGCAAAAGGCCAACCGATCGCTGCCGATGATGCCAAAAAAGTCGGGATTTTTCATCTTTGGGAATTCCCCCAACCTTTATGCTTTGATCACGATCGCATTCTCAATGATTATCGTCGTTATCGGGATTATAAAATTCGTCCCACACATTAGACCCCAAACTAGCCATAAAAGCAATCCTTGCCAAAAACGTCCCCGAAAAACCTTAAAAAATTAGACACTTCTGAGGGCGACAATCGGCTCCAATTTAGAGGCACGATAGGCGGGAAAAACGCCGAAAAAGAGACCAATACCCGTGGAAACACTCAAAGACAGGGCGACGGCGGTGGCGGAAACAGTGGCGGCCAGGGGAGAGAAACTGGAGACGAGAACGATCGCTCCTGCACCGACGAGAATACCAAGCGCACCGCCGGCGATGGAAACGAGAGTTGATTCAATCAGAAATTGTAAGAGAATATCCTGTTCTCTGGCTCCGATCGCTTTTCTTAGTCCGATTTCCCCGGTTCTTTCCGAAACCGAAACCAGCATAATATTCATCACCCCGATACCACCGACAATCAGGGAAATACCAGCGATTAAAGCCAAAAGTAGGGTGAGACCCTGGGTAATCGTGGCGAAGATTTCGATCATCTGTTTAGCAGTTTCGACGCGAAAATCATCCTCAGCGACGATTTTATGGCGTAAACGCAGGAGATTCTGGATTTGGAACTTAGCGGCGCGGATTTCCTCCCCCGATCGCGCGGTGAGACTAATCCAACTCAACTCGACACCGTAGGGTCCGGTTTTGCCCACCAGTTGCGAGTTCATGGTGCTAAGGGGAATAATCAGCATTTCATCCTGATTATTGCCAAAAAAGGAGCCTTTCGCCTCTAAAATCCCGATCACCTCAAAACTGAGATTTTTGATCCGCAGCTGTTGACCAAGGGGATTTTGGGTGGGAAAAAGTTGCGCTGCCACTTCCGTGCCGATCACTGTTACCCGTTTGTTGCGGGCTAGATCGATATTATTGATAAAACGACCTTTTTCTAGGGTAAAATTGCGGACAGAAGCGTATTCTGGGGTGCTTCCCGTGACTAGAGCCGTCATGTTGCGATTACGATGGGAAATCAGGAAACGAGCGTTTATTTCTGGGGCGACTTCGGCGACGGTGGGAACCTGTTCGGCGATCGCCTGAGCATCGGCTAAAACCAAGGTTTTCGGTAAATTAACGGTGGTATTGCGTGCTTGTCGCGACCCTGGCACCACAAAAATGGTATTGGGTCCCAAGTTAGCAAACTGGTCATTGGCTAAGGTTTGCGCCCCTTGGCCAATACCGATCATGGCCACTACTGAAGCGTTACCGATGATAATCCCTAACATAGTCAGGCCGCTACGCACTTTATTGGCCGCTAGGGTGGAGACGGCCATTTTTAAACTTTCGGTGATCAACATATCAGTTATCAGTTATCAGTGATCAGTTATCAGTTATCGGTTAGATAGTTGTAGGGTTTTGGGGTTTTGGGGTATTAGTTGAATTCCCCCATTTCCCCATTCCCCCATTCCCCCATTCCCCCATTTCCTGAATCCTGTCCGATCAGAAAAAAGACAATTTGGAGATATTTGTTAAGAAAAATTATTGAGATTTTTGATTATTTTTGATTAGTTTTCGAGGTATCTTCGGCTCCTTCGGGGAGATCGATAAAGACCTTTTCTCCAGCTTCCAAACCTGATAAAATTTGGGTTTTATCGTCTAAGACCAAACCGATCGAAACGGGTTGAAAACTGGGTTTATTTTCGGCATCGGGAACTAAAACCCCTGACTTGCCTTCCCGGGTGACAATGGCCACAGTCGGCACGACGAGGGCATTATCTAACTGCTGGCCGACAAAAGTTACATCCACATTCATTTTCGATTTGAGTTTGTCCCGTCCCGTCACCAAACCGATTCTCACTTCAAAAGAAGTAACATTATCCTCGATAATCGCTTCAGGAGCCACGAGAATAACTCGACCTTCAAAGACTTCTTCAGGAAAAGCATCGGCGACAATTCGCACTGGTTGGCCGCGCTGCAATAAACCCACATCTACTTCCGGCACTTTAGCAATCACTTCCAATCCCGATGCCAGGGCGATAATCGAGGTGGAAGTGGCGGAAGCGGTACTGGAGGCCGAAGTGGTGGGAGTGACAAAAGAACCCTCGGTGGCGTATTTTTGGGTGACGATGCCATCAAAGGGAGCAGTAATGACTGTATCGCGGTATTGAATCTTGATTTGCTCTAAATCGGCCTTGGCGGCCGCTACAGATGATTCTAGTCGAGCAAGCTCGGTTTCTTGGGTTTTTTGGCGTTGTTCGAGGGCAAATTTCGCTTCTGCAATCGCTGCTGCCGCTCGGATCATTTCCTGCTCAATTCCGGCCACTTCTGGGGAAGCAGTTTTATCTGCTTGTTCCAAACGGCGGATCGATTCGTCTAAATTGGCTTTAGCATTGAGATATTCATTGAGGACGGCATCAAATTGGTCTTGAGCGATCGCCCCTTCCCGGACTAAATTTTCATTGCGTTTAACCCGATTTTCTGCTAGTCGAAAACGGGATTGGGCTGCTTGTACCTGAGCTTGCAGCTGGTCTAAATCTTTGGGAATTCTTTCTTTGGCCTGAGCTAAACGGGCTTCTAATTGCTTATAACTGGCCTGGGCCTGATAAAATCGGGCTTGTAATTGCCGGATATCTTCGGGAATACTGCGTTTAGCCTGTTCCAGATTGGCTAGAGCTTCCCTTAGATGCGCTTCTGACTGCATTCCTCGGGCATACACCTCCAAATTATCCATGACGGCGAGGGTTTGTCCCTTTTTAACAATCATGCCCTGATCCACCAATAATCGCACTAATCGGCCGGGGTTTTTCGGGCTAATGTTGACACTTTGGATTGGTTCCACCCTACCACTAGCTTTAATTTCCACAGCGAGGGTTTCCCGTCGAGCAGGAACGGTCATTTTCGCCAATTCTAGGCTAGGAGGAGGTGTTTGCAGCAAGCGATAAGAAACCACTCCCACCGCCAGAAAACCACTAGCCATGAGTCCGAATATCCAAAATAGGGGGCGATTTGATTTTCCCAACACGGTTATTGCCATCGATGAGCCAAAAGTTAATTGGTTATATACTAACGTCTCTAGAGTTGCCTTTGTTGTTTCTTTAGCCAACAACTCCCAAGCGAGATAGACTGATTAAAAAAGGCCTATCGCGGGGGTAAACTGTGCCAAAACTTCAATTAATCATTTCTTTGCTCATTTTTTTCGTCGCTGGCAGCCCGCCGGCTTTTTCCCAAGCGCTACTCCCCTACGCCATCGAACCGGAGTTAGAACAGATGGAACAAGCGGGAATTGAAATGGCCGAAGATGCCATCCAATTAGCTCGTTTTCGCCGTACCGATGCGGCCCTCGGACGGGCTAAGTTAGCGGTGCAGTTAGCCCCCCATCTCTATCAAACTTGGTTTATTCTCGGTAGTTTATATCTGCAAGACGATCAGGTGCAACCCGGTATCGAGGCATTAAATCAATCTTTGTCCCTTGCTCCCGCCGATGCCCACGCTAATATTAAATTTTCCCTCGGTAGTGCCTATTTTCAGAATCAAGATTACAAGTCTGCTATTGCCCAGATTGAAGCGGGTTTGCAAATGAAACCCGATATCTCCCCCGCTCTTTTTGATCTCGGTAATTCCTATCTCAAGTTAGAACAATATCCTGCGGCGATTGCAGCTTACGAAAAAGCTGTTAGTCAAGATAAAAATTTTTGGCCCGCTATTAATAATATTGGTTTAGTTAAATACGAACAGGGTGACAAGGAAGCAGCCCTTAAAGATTGGCGGGCCGCTTTGAAAATTGATCCTAAACAGCTGGAACCTCAGTTAGCTATTGCGGTGGCTATTTATAGTCAAGGTAAAACTGAGGAGGGCATCAAATTAGCTCAGGCCGCTCTCACTAGCGATAGTCGTTATGTCAGTCTGGAATTTTTAGAGGAAAATCTCTGGGGTCAACGTCTTCTGCAAGACACGGAGAAAATGTTTAATAATCCCAAAATGAAAGATTTTATCGCTCGTTTACCACAACCAACCCCCGAAGTGGAGGAAGAAAATTAAGCTGATAGCAGCAAGCATTAAGATAACCCCTTAGTTAATTTGCTAGGAATTCTTGAGGCTTGCTCTAGCTAATTAGGGCTGGCTGAATATCGGTAGCAGCTTTGCTAAAAAATGGTTTTGGGACTTTATTAGCAAAACAACAAATTTTTTGCCGCAAACCCCACATACAGTACAATTATTACAGTTAAGGGTTTGAAAGGCCTAGGATGATGGCAAAGCAATCAAGGGCAATTGCGGTGACAGAACATGATAATAAGTATCCTGAATGTCTGCACTTGGAGATTTCGGGAGAACCCCTTGCGCCTGAGTCGAAGGGACTTTTTTCGCTTTTGAAAAAGTCTGATCCAGAGGCGTTTTCCCTATCGGTGCGGATTATTTTTAATCAGCAGTGGCTTGATTTTCGCTTTGGACGGGTTAAGTTTGGTTTGCGGGGGGGAGAGTTACGCTTAAAACTGGAGAATGGCCAAATGCCTTCTGAGTTGAGAAATGAAGCGTTGAAAAAGATTTTAGCAAGGGAATTAGAGATTGAACGTCAGTTAGGAGGAGAACAGGAAAGCAAGTCTCAACTAGAAGGAACTATAACTCCTGATTTATCGAAAGCAAACTTAAAGGGAGTTAGAGAAAAGCGTCAGAAAGAGTCCCAGGGGGATAAGTTTCAGCTTAAAATAGCGCAAATTAGTCACAAGGGAGCAAATAATCAGCCTGTGTGGGTGTTCGAGAATAGGACGGGTGAGCCTGTTTTGATTGGGGAATTAGCGGATTCCCTGGGTAAAATGTTAATTGCGGGTGTTCCCTGGAGCGTTGAAGCGACATTTACTCCTGAAATGCGTCAGGTTGTGATTACGGGTTTAGAAAATTTATTTAGAGATGATATTTATCGACACGAAAAATTAAACGTATTTGAGTTAGGATTCGCTAAGTTATTTTTAAAGCATAAAACCCAGCCCTATCTAAGTCGTCAGGTATTGCGTTATGAGTGATGCAGATTTTATTCGAGAAGTTGAAGAACTGTACCTGCGTCTTGCTAATGCAGATACAGATGATCTAGTTGAGTTAGCTAAACTTGCGGGTTTAGACCCTAAAACAGATTTAGCCGAGGAGTACAGCGCCGGACAAGCATCGTCTGATCTGGTTGACTTAGCTAAACTTGCGGGTTTAGATCCTAAAACAGATTTAGCCGAGGAGTACAGCGTCGGACAAGCATCCTCTTCTGTTTGGGTTCCCTGGGACGCAGCGGCTCAAAAGCAACCCAATAAACTCGACCAAATCAACTTTTTAGTAAAATTCCTTTGGTTTTGTGCGGGAGCGAACATTAAGGTTTTAGAACGATGCCAAGTCGATCACAATAAATATGCGATGATCGGTTTCACAGTTCTGTTAACCTCTGTAGCAGCGTCCCTGAGTGGAGGTTATGTCTTGTGGACTGTTTTTAATTCAACAAAGATGGCAATCAGCTTTGGTCTCTTTTGGGGATTAATGATTGGCAACCTTGATCGCTTTTTAGTTTCCACCACTCGGAAGGAAGAAAATTGGTCTGTAGAAAAAATTGTCTTTCTTGGAGTTCAGGTATTAGTCGCTATCTCTATCGCTTTCGTTGTTGCTAAACCGTTAGAACTTAAAATTCTTGAAAAACCGATTCGGGCTGAACTGGTTGAACAAAACTCAAAAATTGCGTTAGAAAAAAAGACTCGTTTAATTCTGATTTATTCTGAGATTTCTCAATTAGAAAAAGATAATCAAAAATTGCAGAATAATTTAGATAAGTTGAAACAACAAATGAATGAAGCTTATCGGGCTGTTATTGGAGAAGCAGAAGGAACTTCTGGTACAAAAAAATTAGGCACAGGCCCTGTCTATGACAAAAAATGGCAAAAATATCAGCAAAGTCTTATTGAGTATGAAAGCAATAAGAAAAATTTAGATGCTCAGATTAAAGAGAATCTCAATCGCATCAGGAAATTAACCGAAAAACGCGATCTTGAGTTGGCGAATATTATCACTGAAAAAGCGAAAGCTGATGATATTATGACTCAGCTTGAGACACTAAATGAGTTAGGAAAGAAAAAACCTATTTACGCTCGGTTAAGTTTTTTTATCATCCTTCTTTTTGTTTTAATTGATGTCAGTCCAATCATTGCTAAACTTTTTCTAAAAAGTAGTCTTTATGACTGCTTATTAGACGAAGAAGAGAAAATGCAGCGAACTCTTTATTTGCAAATACAAGAAAAAGCCCAACAGGAAGCAATGAATAATGCTTTTCAAAGCGAAAACTATCAAAAAGCTGTAGATGACTTAAGTAAAGTCTATACCAATCAATTAAGTCGAGAAATTTCTCGCTTAGGGCAAGAGTTTAATCCCGCCGTTTACAAGCAGAAAATTAAGCAGGAAATGCACAAGCAAATGGAAAATCGAACAATTCCTTCCATTGTGGAAGAACTGAACTTACCCCATACATATATACCATAACAGCCGAAAACCCTTATCCATCAATGGATACACCCCCTTAACTTTTCTTAATGTACCCATGTAATTTGTAACATTTCTTAATGGACAAG
>NZ_SFBZ01000208.1:0-13279 GCF_007095495.1 Microcystis sp. M_QC_C_20170808_M9Col
CATCAAAAAGTGCCAGACCTTGGGGTGATCGGGGGGGAAATTTAGGCACTTTTTCCCTGAAAATTAGGTAATTGACCCCCTGAAAATCGGTAAAACCCTACACCCCACACCCCACACCCTACCCCCACGAAAAACTTTGTCAGCAAACCCTACTTAGACCTGTGCGAAAATTAAATTTGTGAGAAAAAAGAGCAAGACAACCCGTGCGATTGCCCTGTCAATCGTAGCTGATCAGGTCGCCCTTGTTCTTCGTCAGTGAAACCCCAGCAGTTTTTGGGTAGTCGGCAAGAACCCTCCGGCAGCGACTCCAACCAATCCGACTTTAGTTGTGGGTTCTGGAATGGTTTCCCCGCGTTCTTGCAAAACTTCAAGGTAAAGTTCAATCGCTTCTTTAATATTTTCCTGAACCTCTTCAAAGGTATCTGCAATGGTTTGATCAAGGATTACTTAGGATACTGACCCGGACTTTTTCACCATTTTGCAAAGGTTTACTACTATTAACGACGAAACGCTCCCCCGGTTCGAGTCCAGTGATAATTTCTACTTGACCGTCAAGCGCTTGACCGAGACGAACGGGACGTTTTTCCACTTGCGAGTTAGACTCGGAAAGGACGAAAATTGCCGAGGATTCCCCTTGACTGACAATTGCTGTTTCGGGAACAATCACCTGAGGGGCAGAATTATTATTAAACCGTACCCGGGCCAATAATCCCCCTTTGATTAAACCATCCCCATTGGGTAGAGCAATCTCCACGGGAATCCGCCGGGCCGTGCCTTGGCTGAGGGGAAAAATCCTGGTGATGCGACCGGAAAAATTTCTCTCACCGAAAGCATCAAGGCTGACATTAACCTTTTGTCCTAAATTAATCGTTTTTAAATCCAATTCCGATAATAATACTACCACCTTGACCTGTTGAAAATCGCCAATTTTGAGGACTTCATCGCCGATACTGACTAAATCCCCCGGCTCTTTCAGTTTTTCGATCACTATCCCCGTCGCTGGTGATTTAAGAATAGCGTAGGCCTGACGTTGTTGTTCCTGAGCGATGACCGATTTTTGGGCGGCAATTCTGCCGATAATTGCCGCCACTACCTGCTCCTCGACTTTAATTCTTGATCGCCCGCTATTAACGGCTTTTAAAGCCACTGCCGCCGTAGTTTGGGCTGTTTCGCCCTGTTGCAGGGGAATCGCCCCTTCTAGGGCTAATTTTTGCAGGCGCTCGGCATCATTTTTGGTCTGTTGGTATTGTAGTTGTAGGCGCTCCACTTCAATTTCAGCGTTACTGACTTCAATTCTCGCCCGGGCTAATTCCGCTTCTAGGGCCGACAAGGCGGCTTTTTCTTGCCGGACAACGGTGGCGAGGAGACGATCATCAACACGGGCGAGGATTTGTCCTAATTGCACCTCATCTCCCACATCGACGAGGAGATTGAGTAACTGACCCGTGGCTTGCGATCGCAAAGAAACGACTTTTAAAGGTCGGGTGGTTCCCGTGTAGTCGAGATTGCCTCCGATGGTTGCCAGTTTAGCGGTGGTGACGTTGACGGTAGTAGTACGGGCCGCCGGTGGCGGTGGTTGGGTTTCGGTCCCGGGAGAACAACTCGCGCTTAAGGATAAGATAACCAGAGCGGAAAGGATAATCGGAGTCGATCCCATGGCGATAATCTTGGTAGAAAGCTGCTTTTGAGTCGATGGTCGCTTATTCCTCGTCCCAAGCTTCTACCGCTACCACTTCGCTGAGAGGGTCTTGCATGGAGAAACCGAAATCGAGCAACTCTTGCTTCCAGTATGCCCACTCATCTCCGTATAAAAGAGCCAGTTTCCAGATACTATCGCTAGGTTTGACTACTTTTGCATCTATCCACTTGCTAACCTTGCGTTGAAACTTCACCATCGGGTGAGCTACAGCTTGTTTGGTCATAAATTCAATTGCTATGAAAACTTCGGATTTTGCGCTTCCCGACTAAACTAACTTCTAAGACTTTTGCCATTACAAAGGAGTGAGAAGCGCATTTATTAACTTACTTGTACACCAGATCTCTGGTTTTAGGCAAGTCTTTTTCACCAAAAGTACGGTAATTACTACTATAGATTAGTATAACCGGAGGCCACAATCATGGAACCGATGCCTTGATCGGTGAAAATTTCCAGTAAAAGGGCGTGGGGAAGACGACCATCGATAATATGAGCGGCCTGAACTCCCTGGGCCAGAGATCGCACGCAACAGCCAACTTTGGGAATCATCCCGCCGGCAACGATGCCTTTTTGAATCAACTCCCGGGCCTGTTGGATATCTAATTTAGCCAATAAAGTGGAAGGATCCTTGTAATTCTCTAAAATTCCGGCTGTATCGGTCATCAAAATCAGTTTAGCTGCCCCTAAAGCCGCTGCTATTTCTCCGGCTACCGTATCGGCATTGATATTATGAGCTTGGCCGGTTTCATCGGCGGCCACACTGGAAATCACGGGAATATAACCACTATTGACCAAGGATTCGACGACGCTGGTATCGACACTGCTGACTTCTCCAACAAAACCAATGCCCTCTTTACCCACGGGACGAGCAGTGATCAGATTGCCATCCTTACCGCATAATCCTACCGCTTTACCGCCGGCTTGATTGATCAGGGCAACAATTTCTTTATTGACGCGTCCCACCAGCACCATTTCTACCACATCCATGGTGTCGGCATCGGTGACGCGTAAACCGTCTTTAAATTGAGGTTCAATGCCCAATTTATCCAGCCAACTATTGATTTCTGGACCGCCGCCGTGGACAATAACGGGACGAACCCCCACACAGGAGAGAAAAACGATATCTCGCATGACCGTGTCTTTGATATCGCTGTTATTCATGGCCGCGCCACCGTATTTAACCACTACGGTACGACCGCGAAATTCTTGTATATAGGGTAGGGCCTCGCTGAGGATTTTCACCCGTTGGGCATCGTTTTCCTGGATATTATTATTCATGGGTTTTTTTACTCGTCTGATTCAGTGATCAGTTTAGCGGTTTCAGGTTTGACAAAAACTGTTCACCTTGAACGGATTTCTAGAAAGTCCTAGAGTTGCAGAATTTTTCGACGCAACGGACAAAAATCTCGACTCCCATCGCTAACACCGATTCATCAAAATCAAAACGGGGATGATGGTGGGGATAGGCTAATCCTAATTCGGGATTGGCAGACCCCAAGAAGAAATAACAGCCCGGTACTTCCTGTAAAAAGAAGGACATATCTTCCCCTCCCATGGTTTGACATTCGGGAACGATTCCGGCCGGGGTTTCCACCACTTGTTCGGCGATTGATTCCACTAATTCCGCCATCTGATCATGATTGATTACCGGGGGATACAATTGCCAGTAATCGAATTGATAACTAGCCCCCTGACTTTGACAGATGCCCGCGATAATTTCTTCCATCCGTTGTCGGAAATAGCCCCCTAACTGGGGATTGAAATAGCGCACCGTCCCACTGAGATTAGCACTATCGGCGATCACGTTTCTAGCGGTTCCCGCTGCTAATTTACCCACAGTCACCACGGCAGCATCGAGGGGGTTAAGGTTGCGGGCGACGATGGTTTGCAAGGCGTTGACGATTTGGGCCGCCACCAGTAGTGAATCGACGGTTTGATGGGGAATTGCCCCGTGGCCTCCCCGGCCTTGAATCTGGAGATCGAAACATTCCACCGCCGCCATTAAGGGACCATTTTTCACGCCCACTGTCCCTAAAGGCAGATTATTCCAGAGATGCAGCCCGATAATTCCGTCCACGTCGGGATTTTTCAGCACTCCCGCTTCGATCATCGGTTTCGCCCCCCCCGGCCCCTCTTCGGCGGGTTGGAAAATAATTTTTACTGTCCCCTTGACATCGTGACGGTTTTGTGCTATGTAAACTGCCGTGCCGAGGGCGATCGCTGTGTGGCCATCGTGACCACAGGCGTGCATTTGGCCCGGATGTTGGGAACGATAGGGGACTTGGTTTTCTTCGGCGATCGGTAGTGCATCCATATCAGCCCGCAGGGCTAAAACCGGCCCCGGTTGACTGCCTGCGATGGTGGCGACAATTCCAGTGCCGGCGATGCCGGTTTGATGGTCAATTCCGTATTTAGTCAGGGTTTGACTGATTAAGGAGGCGGTGAGATGTTCTTGAAAGCCTAGTTCTGGTTTTTGGTGTATTTGTCGGCGCCAGTGGACTAATTGCGGCTGCAGGCAACGAATGGCAAGGCGAATTTGAGGGCAATTTAAGCTATTAGGAACGGGAAAGGAGGAAATCATCGGGTTCGGACGGCTAGATTTTTTGAGCACCGATTTCTAGTTTAACGTCGGTCGTCGGTCGTCGGTCGTCAGGAGATAGGGTGATAGGGTTTTGGGGTGATAGGGTTTTGGGGTGATAGGGTGATGAGACAGCTTCCCCACTTCCCCACCCCCCCACTTCCCCGCTCCCCACTTCCCCACACCCCCACTTCCCCGCTCCCCACTTCCCCACCCCCCCACTCCCCACTCCCCACACCCTTCTTTACAAAACTTCATCGTAATTGGAGGGCTGGAAAGGGCAATTCTTGGGTAATAGGGGAAGGGAAAGCGGGGAAATATTAAAAAAAACTTAAAATTTTTATCTTGCTGCTCTTTATACCCTTAAAGCCTTGCTGTCTCTGATTTCCTGACGGTGAGAGGCTTTGAGCCATGTCAGGAATTGATGACCAACTCGATCGAGTTATTGTTAAGTGACCGTTACAAAAAGACAGCAAAAAACTTAATAATATGTAACAAACAAAGTTTCGACAGCAGTGTATAAATTTAACTTGAGGGGCCAAGATAACAGACAAAAGTTAAGCTGGATACTTGTTTAACCTCCTTAGGTGATTTATGAGAGAGCCATGAAGTTTTTTCAGGTTTCTTAAAGTAAATCGCAACAATCACGGTCAAGGCTCGTCTAGGCTCACCGTGAAATCCCTTAAGAGGGAAAACCTTTTAATTGCAAGCAAATCCCATTTAAATTTAGGAGATTGTCACAATGTTTGACGCATTCACCCGGGTAGTATCCCAAGCTGATGCTCGCGGCGAATATTTAAGCTCTTCGCAACTAGACGCTCTGAGCGCCATGGTTGCCGACAGCAACAAACGGATGGACTCTGTTAACCGGATCACCAGTAACGCTTCCACCATCGTTGCCAACGCCGCTCGTAGCCTGTTCGCTGAACAGCCCCAACTGATCACCCCCGGTGGTAATGCCTACACCAGCCGTCGTATGGCCGCTTGCTTACGCGACATGGAAATCATCTTGCGCTATGTCACCTACGCTACCTTCGCTGGCGACGGCAGTGTTCTCGATGATCGTTGCTTAAATGGTCTTCGCGAAACCTATGTAGCTTTAGGAGTACCAGGAGCTTCCGTAGCCGCTGGCGTAAGCAAAATGAAAGAAGCTGCTTTGTCCATCGCTAACGATCGCAACGGTGTCACCCCCGGCGATTGCAGTGCTTTAATGTCTGAAATTGCCAGCTACTTCGACCGCGCCGCCGCTGCTGTCGCCTAGTCCCTAGGGCTAGTCTCAATTAAACCGTAGGAAACTTATTGCAAGATTATTGGGAGATACCAAACAATGAAAACCCCCCTTACCGAAGCCGTAGCAGCCGCTGATTCTCAAGGTCGTTTCTTAAGCAGCACCGAAATCCAAGTTGCTTTCGGTCGTTTTCGTCAAGCTTCTGCCAGCCTCACCGCCGCTAAAGCTTTAACCGAAAAAGCTAGTTCTTTGATCTCCGGTGCTGCTCAAGCTGTGTACAACAAGTACCCCTACACCACCCAAATGCAAGGGGCTAACTTTGCGGCGGACCAACGCGGTAAAGAAAAATGCGCTCGTGACATCGGTTACTACCTCCGCATGGTGACCTACTGCTTAGTTGCTGGTGGAACCGGTCCGATGGACGAGTACCTTATCGCTGGTATCGACGAAATCAACCGCACCTTCGACCTGTCTCCTAGCTGGTACATCGAAGCTCTCAAATATATCAAAGCCAACCATGGTTTAAGTGGCGACCCCGCAGTAGAAGCCAACTCCTATATCGACTACGCGATCAACGCTCTCAGCTAGTCCAATCGAAAAAACTGCTGGTCTGGAAAGACAGGAGGTTGTTAGCAAAAGGGTTAGCAATCACCTGTTCTTCCAGACCTTGTTATATCCATCGTCAAGGCGGCCAAGTAATCGAACTGATCCTCCCCTAGTTTTGAGGGGTCAGAAAACGATCATTTTTTTGTAGGAGAACTTTAGTGGCAATTACTACCTCAGCTTCCCGTTTAGGGACAACCGCTTTTAGCGAGGTTGCTCCCGTGGAATTACGTCCCGATTGGTCCCGTGACGACGCACAGGCGGTTATTCGCGCCGTCTATCGTCAGGTGCTAGGCAATGACTATATCATGCGTTCCGAGCGCCTTACCAGTGCCGAATCCTTACTCTGCAATGGTTCGATCACCGTGCGGGAATTCGTCCGCGCCGTGGCCAAATCGGAACTGTATAAGAACAAATTCTTCTACGGTAACTTCCAAACCCGCGTCATCGAACTTAATATCAAACATCTTTTAGGTCGCGCTCCCTACGATGAGTCGGAAGTGGTCTATCACCTCGATCTCTACGAAAACAAAGGATTCGAGGCCGATATCGACTCCTACATCGATTCCGCCGAATATACCGAAAACTTCGGTGATAGCATCGTTCCCTACTATCGCGGTTTTGCCAGCCAACCCGGTCAAAAAACCGTGGGATTTACCCGGATGTTCCAACTCTATCGCGGTTATGCCAACAGCGATCGCTCTCAGATTGCCGGCAAAACCTCCCGTTTAGCGGTGGAATTAGCCCAAAACGGCGCTTCGGCAGTGGTCGGTCCCTCTGGTGGCAGCGATGGTTGGGCCTATCGTCCCTCTGCTCAACGCAACACCCCCAGTAAAGCTCTTGGTGGTAGTGTGGCCTATGGTGATGTGGGTAAGCTCTATCGCGTGGAAATTGCCGCCATCAGCAAACCGGGTTATCCCCGTGTCCGTCGCAGTAGCAAAGCGATTATCGTCCCCTTTGAACAGTTAAATAACACCCTGCAACAGATCAACCGTCTCGGTGGCAAAGTTGCCAGCATCACCCCCGCTAGTTTGAATTAATTTTCTAGCTTAAGATAACTAAAAGTCTCCCGGGCAGCCGTCAGGTTCACCGGGAGACTTTTTTCTAGGGAACTGGCAGAAATTGACCCTCAGCAGATCGAGCAAACCTGTAGAATGAAAATAGTTCTATCGTTTTAATGCCTGTGACTGTCACTTCGATCGCTTTTGACTCTATCGATACTGCCTTAGCGGAAATCAAAGCTGGACGGGCTATTGTAGTAGTTGATGATGAGAATCGCGAAAATGAAGGAGATCTAATCTGTGCGGCCCAATTTGCCACCCCCGATCTGATTAACTTCATGGCAGTGCAAGCTCGCGGTTTAATCTGTCTGGCAATGACGGGAGAGCGTCTTGATGCTCTCGAATTACCCTTGATGGTGACAAAAAACACCGATAGCAATCAAACCGCTTTTACCGTTAGCATCGATGCCGCTCCCCATTTAGGGGTTAAAACTGGCATTTCGGCAGAAGATCGGGCGAAAACCGTGCAAGTTGCCATTAATCCGGTTACTCGTCCCGACGATCTCACCCGTCCCGGTCATGTCTTCCCGATTCGTGCTAAAGCCGGTGGGGTCTTAAAACGCGCCGGTCATACGGAGGCAGCCGTGGATCTAGCTCGGTTAGCCGGGTTGTATCCGGCGGGAGTTATCTGTGAGATCCAAAATCCCGATGGTTCCATGGCCCGTTTACCGCAACTATTTGAATACGCTCGTCAACATAATCTCAGGTTAATTAGCATTGCCGATCTGATCGGTTATCGCTTAAAACACGATCGCTTTGTCCATCGGGAAACGGTCTGTAATTTTCCCAGTCAATTCGGTACTTTTCAGCTTTATGCCTACCGAAATTTATTAGATCAAACCGAACACATCGCTATTGTGAAAGGCGATCCCGCTCTCTTTGGTGATCAACCTGTAATGGTACGAATGCACTCAGAATGTCTGACCGGAGATGCCTTGGGATCCTTGCGTTGCGATTGTCGGCAACAGTTGCAAAGTGCCCTAAAAATGATTGAAAACAACGGTTTAGGGGTGGTGGTTTACCTGCGACAGGAAGGCCGGGGAATTGGCTTAATTAATAAGCTAAAAGCCTATTCTTTACAGGATATAGGACTAGATACGGTGGAAGCCAACGAAAGGTTAGGATTTCCCGCCGATTTGCGCGATTACGGCATGGGAGCGCAAATGCTCAACGATTTGGGGGTGAGAAATATTCGTTTAATTACCAATAATCCCCGTAAAATTGCCGGATTAAAAGGCTATGGTTTGGAAATAGTCGAGCGAGTACCTTTGCTGATCGAGGCTAATGATTATAATTCCAATTATCTGGCCACAAAAGCGGAAAAGTTAGGACATCTATTCCTACAAACCTATCTAGTCACCATCGCTCTCAGTTGGGGGGAAAATCCGCCGTCAATTTCGCAAAGATATCATCAATTAGAGAAATTACGGCAGTTAAGTCGCGCTAATCAATTATCTCTCCAAGAAGAAACCCGACCGGTAGCCAATGCTCTTTTTGATCGCGCCCCTTTGATCGTACATTTAGGTTTAGATATTCGTCAGGGTGTCAGCAGTAATTGGTATAAAAATCCTTCCCATCCTTATCTTCTGGTTATTGACAAGATATTAAATGACATTAAAGATTGGTCGGAAATTGAACGCTTAGAATTTTTAATTTCCGACGGAGACGATTCGATGACGGGATTACAAATGAAACTCGATCGTCAAAAAATGTCCGATGAAGATTTCTCACAATTACCACAATTAGCTACCCAAATTATCTACAGTTTTACTCGTGATTCAGCCAAAAATTAGTTTTCTATGACCATACTGTTGCCTCTTGCCTCATCTCAACAAGCAATTTAAATATTTAACAGCTTAACAGTTATAATTAAACCAAGCTAGTATAACGGGGAAAAACTATGACAACTCTCGACATTTTACCGGAAGTTACCTGTCCCCCCACCGATTTATGGAGTGATGAACCACCTTTGGAAAGTGATCTACATCTGCAACAAATTACAATTCTGATCGGTTGTTTGGAAAGGTTATGGCAAGAAAGAAGTAATTACTATGCTTCGGGCAATCTTACCATCTACTATAACGAAGAACAACTAAAAAAACGTGATTTTTGTGGTCCTGATTTTTTTGTAGTCTTAGATACGGAAAAACATCCGCGTAAAAGTTGGGTAGTCTGGGGAGAAGGGGGTAAATATCCCAATGTAATCGTGGAGATTCTTTCCCCATCCACTGCTAATATCGATCGCAATAAAAAGAAAAATCTCTATCAAAATACCTTTCGGACTCCTAACTATTTCTGGTTTGATCCTGAAAGTTTAGAACTGCAAGGATTTAGATTAATTGCGGGACAATATCAAGCTATTGCTGCTAATGAAAACGGCTATTTATGGAGTGAACAATTAGAACTATATTTAGGCATTTTTGACCGTAAACTGCGTTATTTTACCACCGATGGTCAATTGGTTCCCACTCCCCAAGAAGCTGAATTAGAGCAAAGACAAGCAAAGGAACAGATTTTTTTAGAAAAGGAACAGGAACGAAAGGCAAAAGAACAGGCTCTTTTAGAAAAAGAACAAGCTATCTTAGAAAAGGAAAAATTAGCCCAAAAATTACGAGAATTGGGCATTGATCCCGAAACTATCTAATTGATCAATATCTCTAGTTTAGGTAATTCCTATCCTAGAAATGTTGGTAATTTAACCTTATTTTTCCTGTCTTTCTAAGGCTAATTTTACTAACTTATCGACCAATTTATCAAACTCTAAACCGGTGGCTTTCCAGAGTTGGGGATACATACTAAAGTTAGTAAACCCCGGCAGAGTATTAATTTCATTGAGAAACACTTCCCCAGTCTTTTCCACATAGAAAAAATCCACCCGCGACAATCCCGCAGCATCCACAGCTTTAAATGCTTCTACAGCCATTTCTCGCACTTGATTAGCAATTTTATCGGGAATATTAGCGGGAATCACCATCCTCGATCGCCCGTCAGTATATTTAGTTTCATAGTCATAAAAATCACTATCAAAAGTAATTTCTCCCACCAAAGAAGCTTGGGGATTATCATTACCTAAAACCGCACATTCGATTTCTCTTGCGGTTACTCCTGCTTCAACAATAATCCGTCGATCATAACTAGCAGCACTATCTAAAGCAGCCTCTAATTCTTGCCGGTTGCGCGCTTTACTAATACCCACCGAAGAACCTAAATTAGCCGGTTTAATAAAACAAGGATAACCTATTTCCTCGGCGATTTGATCGCACAATTGCGGAAAAATACAGGCATTTGACCACACTTGCGAGCGGGTTACGGCCTTATACTTAACTTGGGGTAATCCAGCGGCTGCAAAAGCAGTTTTCATGGCAATTTTATCCATGCCTAGGCATGAACCCAGGACCCCACTACCCACAAAAGCAACCCGCATGAGAGTGAGTAATCCTTGTAAAGTGCCATCTTCCCCATTCGGTCCGTGGAGAATTGGAAACCAAACCTCCATTTCCCTCACTTCTGGGGGAAATTGCCAGATATTGACTTTTATATTACTCTCAATAGCTAGGGGTTGCCCAGAGGTTAAAATTTGTCTAGCAGTTGCTGCCGAATGCCAACAGCCATTTTTATCGATATAGAAGGGGATAACTGCGTATTTGTCAAGATTTTCGGGGTAATTAAAAGCTTGCAGGATCGATCGAGCCGAATTGATAGATACCTCGTGTTCTCCCGATCGACCACCAAACAACAATCCTACCTTGATCTTATCCATGTTATCCTCTCTAGACCCAGCTAGATCCTAAATTAGAGTTCAACTATCATATATACTATGGGCGGAGTTGACAATAGTTGCCAATGATTTAGATGCAGCTGTTCCTCGTCAGATCGGAGTTTTGGCAAAACCTCAAGATAAATTAATTATCGCTCATGATGAGATGTGGTCGTTCTTTCCCTAAAAAAATGGATAATCACTTTGGATCTATTCACCCCCCGAAATTGAATGATTATTTAGCTAATTTTTCCAGTTTTTTCTTAGTTTTCTGAAGTTTTAAGGCTAAATTACCATGATGTTCGGGATAGTAAACGTGTAAGAATTCGATAAAATCCTCGATTGTACAAGGTTGATGAAATCCCCCTAAGTTACCGTGGAATTCTTGGTGAATTTCTTCTTTAATAGTCACCAAATTCAGATCTAATGTCGCTAGATGGGGATATTTTTGGACAGAGTAAAGATGATGGACAGCGAGATTAAATTTTACATCTTTATCCGGTTTTTGCCCTGTCACCTGACAAGTGTTTTTATCTCTAGTTTTAGCTCGTTTTTTAGCCTTTTCAATCTCGATTTTTTGTTTGGTATCGTCATCTAGATTTTCCTGAATTTCTTTAAAGGCAAGAGGAAACTCCATTGCAATCGTTTTACACATTTCTTGGCGCGATTTATTCGTCAAAGTTTCACTCATGGATTTAGAAATCATCACTATTCCACTTTCAGAGAACCAAAACTCTCTTTTTTCATCTTCGTAAAAATCTACTCCTAATTCTAGAGGTTTATCAGTTCTTTGCTGAAGATGATTCACGGTTTTATTTAGCTTGGCTCCATTAGTTTCTAAAATTCGCCGTAAACTCTGTTTATGAATCATAGCCACTCCTTGATAAACTTGAATTTCGCCAGAGTCAATGAGTTCAGCAAAAATTAATTTTCGTGCCAAAGAGCGACGAATTTTTTGATCGTGCTTAGTAAAAAATTCTTTAAATTTGTAGAAAATTCCTCGCTTTTCATTCTTCTCGATATAGGAAGCAATTTTAAAAGCACCTTTAGGGGAAAAGTTACGGAGTTTCTTCTCCTTATTGACAAATTGATAATCGTCACCCTCAACTAAATCCCAATCATCATTAGGATCAGCATCAAAAAAGCTAACGATTTCATCCAATCTTTTATGAGAAATGGAAAGCCATTGAATTAGTTCAGCTTCTCTGATAGTAAAAATTTCTTTTTTGCGAGGCATGATTATTTTATCTCCGTGGTGATAGACTTATACATCACAGTCAAACGATCAAAGATGTGAGAGTTTCCTGTTTCTTGGTTATCGGGATGATAGATCTTAGAAAGACGATAATAAGCATTTTTAATGTCTTCCTTGCTGGCAGTGTTTGGATCAAGATCGAAAACACGATAGGGACGAAAGTATTTAAAAATGTTGATACCGTTGATACAATCTTTCCCCTGTTCGTAATCTTCTTCGGGAAGAATACCGATATATTTCCTGTAGATAACCTCCCAACTTTCTCGCTGAGATAAATTGATGTTATCAAAGGCTCTAGTAGCCATTTGAAACATACTCGATTTTTTTAATTCTGTGGTATTGCTAACCTCAAAATAGGCATAAACTGCCTGTTTAAGTTGCGTTAGAGTTAAAGGTTTAACTTTTGAGCCTGTGGTGGTGGTGGCTGTAGTTTTTGATTTAGTTAACGATGGTTTAGGCGACTTTTTGCGGTGGTTTTTGATGACAAAATCGGCAAAATCTTCGAGAATACGACTTTCGATCGAGTATTGCTCACAGATATGACTAATCTGCTCTAAAATGAGCGAGTTAAGAGGATTAGTGGTCATAATTTCCCTAAGAAGCTGCAAAAAATCTAGCCTTTCTTATCAAGATGAAGTGTAGGCTAATTTGGTATGAACGACCGACGACTGACTCCCGAAAACTTCCTATCCTAAATTAATACCACAGCAGTGGCCACTTTGTCATGTGGTTAATAATCAAAAAAATTGCTGGCATATTATAGATTTAAGTCAATAAATGAGCAGCCGTGGCTCTTCTAGGTTCTGTGTGATCAGTTTAACTTACTATAGAAGCGATCAATCTTTGTGTCCTCTGTGTCTCTGTGGTTCCTTCCACTCCCTCCCCAGCAGGACTGTATCTTAGAATACATTTTACCCACCAAACCGAAGAGAGCTGCAGCCGTTTAGCTAGGCAGTCATTCTAAAGATAAGATTCCCAAGAGGGCTCTTCGGTTTGTGTTATGCAATGGACGGGGGTTATAAGGGATGGAACACTTATATAGAAAGGCATTCAGCGATTTTTGTCAATTGTTTTTGATCTAGAGCGAACTAATCAATTAAG
>NZ_SFBZ01000209.1:0-7261 GCF_007095495.1 Microcystis sp. M_QC_C_20170808_M9Col
AGTCCTTTTGAGAAGGATGAAGTGATCCCCCCAACCCCCCTTAATAAGGGGGGCAATGAGCCGTCAAAATTATATAAAACGGGAGACTTAGGGCGTTATTTACCCGATGGTAATATTGAGTATTTAGGACGCATTGACAATCAAGTTAAGATTCGGGGTTTTCGGATTGAATTAGGAGAAATTGAATCGTTACTCAACCAAAATGAGGCGGTACAGTCTTCTTGTGTGATTGTTCGTGAAGATAATCTAGGGGATAAACGCTTAGTTGCTTACGTTGTACCGCAACCCGAAATCAACCTGACAATTAACGAAATACGGCAATTTTTGCGAGCAAAATTACCTGATTATATGGTTCCAACTGCGTTTGTCCTTCTTGATACTTTCCCCTTAACTCCCAATGGCAAAATAGACCGCCGTGCTTTACCTGTTCCCGATTTACAGAGCCAAGGTGAATATATAGCTCCCCGTAACCCCATTGAAGAAAAAATGGCGCAGATTTGGGCTGAGGTACTGAAATTAAAACGAGTCAGTATTGAGGATAATTTCTTTGAATTAGGTGGACATTCTCTGTTGGCAACTCAAGTTATTTCTCGTTTACAGGAAACCTTTGAGATTGTTGTTCCCTTGCGTTATCTGTTTGAATCCCCAACCATTGCTCAGTTAAGTGCGGTAATTTTAAAAGAACTGCAAACAGGTTTAGGGTTAAAGCTACCATCAATTGTCCCCGTTAATCGAGAGGATGATATTCCCCTATCCTGGGCCCAGGAACGTCTCTGGTTTGTGAATCAATTAGAAGGAGAAAGTGGGGCTTATACTATTGATTTAACGATGCGTTTGCGCGGAAATCTCAATATTAAAGCCTTAGAAAAAGCTTTCCAAGCCATTATTCAACGCCATGAACCCCTACGGACTCAGTTTAAGCTCAAAGATAACAAACCAATACAAGCGATCGATTCTAATATAACCTTCACCTTACCAGTTGTCAATCTGCAAAACCTCAGCCATTCTGAGCAACAGGTAAAAAACCTGTTATTAGCAGCAGCATCCGAACCCTTTGATCTCGAATCAGGGTCAATATTACGAGTCAAATTATGGCAAGTCAAGACAGAGGAATATGTACTATTATTAGCCATTCACCATATTGCGGCGGATGGTTGGTCAATAGGTGTTTTAGTTGACGAATTATCGGTCTATTATCGAAGTTTCTGCACCGGGACAAAAGCAGATTTACCTGATTTATCAATACAGTATGCTGACTTTGCCCTGTGGCAGCGTCAATGGTTAACTAATGAAGTATTAGACCGTCAATTAAGCTACTGGAAGCAACAATTAACCGGGATTCCCCTACTACACCAACTTCCCACAGACCGTCCCCGGCCAGCAATCCAAAGCTTTCGCGGAGGGACGGAGCGACTGCAACTAGATAGTCAACTAACGCAACAATTGAAAAAACTTAGTCAAGAGTCCGGTAGCACTCTTTTTATGACATTACTAGCGGGTTTTGCTGTGTTACTATCTCGTTATAGTCAACAAACAGATGTGGTAATTGGTTCACCAATTGCTAACCGTAACCGCACCGAAATTGAAGGGTTAATCGGCTTTTTTGTCAATAGTTTAGTGTTAAGATTTGATTTATCTCAAGACCCTACCTTTGAGGATTTTCTCGCGCAGGTCAGACAAACTACTCAAGATGCTTACGACCATCAAGATTTACCCTTCGAGATGTTAGTCGAAAAATTACAAATTGAGCGCCATTTAGATCGTAATCCTTTAACACAGATAGTTTTTGCCCTTCAGAATGCTCCTAGTTCTCCCTGGGATTTACCCGGAGTAAACATTGAGGAGATACCATCGGGATTTGATTCAGTCAGGGTTGACTTAGAAGTTTACCTCTGGGATGCACCGGAAGGATTAGGCGGTTTTTGCTCTTATAACAGGGATTTATTTGATGCTGAAACTATTGTCCGTATGATGAATCATTTTAAGACTTTGTTGGCGGCAATTGTGGAAAATCCCCGTCAATCAGTAGCTTCACTACCCTTATTAACCCCAGAGGAAGAGTATCAACTATTAGAGGAGTGGAATGAGACAAAAGCTGATTACTCCTATAACAAGTGTATTCATCAATTAATTGAGGAACAAGCAGCGCGTACCCCTGATGGAGTAGCAGTAGTCTTTGAAAATCAACAGTTGACCTATGCAGAATTAAATAGTCGGGCCAATCAACTAGCTCACTATTTACGCTCTTTAGGTGTAGAAACCGAGGTAATAGTCGGTTTATGTGTAGAGCGCTCTTTAGACATGATTGTGGCATTAATAGCCATCCTTAAAGCCGGTGCTGCCTATCTACCCCTTGACCCAGAATATCCTCAAGAACGCCTACAATTTATGTTAGAGGATAGTCAAGTACCCTTATTACTAACCCAAAGTTCACTGATTGATAAACTCCCAAATCATCAAGTTAAAACTGTATTTTTGGCTGAAATTTGGCAAGAAATTAAACCAATGAACTGGGATAATTTGACGGTGAAGGTAACAGCTTCTAATTTAGCTAATGTGATTTATACTTCTGGTTCTACGGGTAAACCTAAAGGGGTGATGGTTGAACATCAAGGGTTGTGTAACCTTGCTCTGGCGCAAATTCAGACTTTTGCTGTGTCTTCTCAGAGTCGAGTGCTTCAGTTTGCTTCTTTTAGTTTTGATGCCTGTATTTGGGAAGTTTTGATGGCTTTGGGAGCGGGAGCGAGACTTTATCTGGCAAGTAAAGAAAATTTAATGCCCGGTTTACCCTTAATCAAGCAATTACGGGAGAATAAGATTACTCATATTACTCTACCGCCATCAGCTTTAGCGGTTCTGTCTTGGGAAAATCTTTCCTCTCTGCAAACTATTATTGTCGCCGGGGAAGCTTGTTCTCCTGAATTGGTGAAAAAATGGTCCCAGGGACGAAATTTCTTTAATGGTTATGGACCCACAGAAGGAAGTGTTTGTGCAACGGTAGCTAAATGTACGCCGGTTGATGCAAAAATAACTATTGGTCGGCCAATTCCTCATGTGCAGGTTTATATTTTAGACTCGCATTTACAACCGGTTCCTATCGGTGTACCCGGGGAATTACATATCGGAGGAGCAGGAGTAGCCAGAGGTTATTTGAATCGCCTAGAATTGACAGCAGAGAAATTTATCTCTAACCCGTTTGTCTCCCTTGATCCCCCCCTAACCCCCCTTGATAAGGGGGGAGAGCAGCCGTCAAAATTATACAAAACGGGAGATTTAGCCCGTTATTTACCCGATGGTCAGATTGAATATCTGGGACGGATTGACAACCAAGTTAAAGTGCGGGGTTTCCGTATCGAGTTAGGGGAAATTGAAGCAGTTTTGAGCCAACATCCCCTAGTACAAGAAGCGGTTGTGATGGCTCGCGCTGATCAGGCAAGTGATCATGATCAAGACCAGCTTAATACTAATTTGGTAGCCTACTTAGTTCCGGCTCTCAAGGGTCAAGTATTGCCCGAACAGCTTGCTCAATGGCAGAGTGAATATGTTAGTGATTGGCAAAAGATTTACGAAGAATCCTACAGTAAACCCCAACCTCAAATTGAAGACCCCACTTTTAATATTAGTGGTTGGAATAGTAGTTATACGGGACAAGCTATTCCCGCAGCAGAAATGCAGGAATGGGTTGATCAGACAGTGAGCCGAATTTTAGGAAATCAACCACCGCAACGAGTGTTAGAAATTGGTTGCGGAAGTGGATTATTGCTATTCCGTGTGGCGAAACATTGTGAGGAATATTGGGGAGCCGATTATTCCGCTGCTACTATTAATAACCTCGAACAGTTATGTAGCACAATTGAGGGTTTAGAGGGCAAAGTAAAATTATTACACCGAACAGCCGATGATTTTACTGGCATTCCCCAAGCTACTTTTGATCGAGTAGTAATTAACTCTGTTGTTCAGTATTTCCCTAGTGTGGATTATCTATTACAAGTTATCGCAGGAGCAGTCAAGACGATTGCGGATCAGGGTAAGATTTTCCTAGGTGATATCCGTAGTTTGTCCTTACTAGAGCCTTACCATGCCGCGGTACAGTTAGCTCGTGCTGAAGCTAATAAAACCCTTGAAGAATGGCAAAAACAGGTGAATCAAAGTGTAGCTACCGAAGAAGAATTGTTAATTGAACCTCAGTTCTTTATCGCGCTTAAACAACGTTTTCCGCGAATTTCTTGGGTAGAAATTGCCCCGAAACGGGGTCAGGCTGACAATGAGTTAACCCAATTCCGCTATGATGTTACTTTATATCTGGATACTGATGGGCAAAAAACGACAATTCCTTGGCTAAATTGGCAGCGGGATCGGTTTTCTTTAGCGCAACTGCAAGATAAATTGAAACTGGAACAACCAGAATATTTAGGCATCAGAGATGTACCCAATCAACGATTACAAAAGGCACTACAAATTTTAGACTGTTTAGAAAATCCTCCTGGGGTAAAAACGGTGGGAGAATTGCGGCAATTGTTAGCAAAAAATAGCGGGATAGGGATTAATCCTGAGCAAATGTGGCAACTGGGAGAACAGTTAGGTTACACTGTTCATCTCAGTTGGTGGGAAGGTAGTCAAGATGGTTCTTTCGATGTGGTTTTCTGTCGCCAGAATGCCATCCTAGAACCGATAATAAGTAAAGTTGATGAACAACCATACCCCAATTTTTGGGATGATGAGAGGATTATTCCCAAATCCTGGACTGATTATACGAATAATCCTCTATATGGTAAATTAGTCCAGAAGCTGATACCACAGGTGCGGGAATTTGTCCAACAAAAGCTACCTAGTTATATGGTTCCCCAGGCTTTGGTTTTGCTTAATACCCTACCCTTGACTCCTAATGGTAAAGTAGATCGGCTGGCTTTGCCTACACCCGATACAGCTACACGCAATTTAGCTACGGGATTTCTCGCACCTCGTACCCCGATTGAAACTCAAATAGCTCAAATTTGGAGTGAAGTTTTGGGAGTCGAACGTATTGGAATTAAGGATAATTTCTTTGAATTGGGAGGACATTCTTTGTTAGCGACTCAGGTTATTTCCCGTTCCCGCGATCTTTTCTCGGTGGAATTGTCTTTACAAAATCTGCTGGAATACCCAACTATCGCTAATTTAGCCCAAATCATTGAAGTTCTTACCGTTGCACCGGGAGAAACAGCTATGACTGAAAGCTTGGAAGATTATGAGGATGGTGAATTATAAAAACAGTTAAAGTTTTAGCTGATATCAATAGTTTAGCAAGACAGTTAAAACGGCAAAGGACAAATATTGATCCTAGTCAATGGCAATCTGATGTACTTTTACATCCTCAGGGCAAACTTCGTGATTTAGAGCTAATTTAACAACAACTTTGGAGGCAATTGGTAAGTGAAAGTAGGAGATTTTTTAGCGTATTTGAAGGGTTTAGAGATTAAACTATGGCTGGAAGGCGAAAAACTTCGTTTTCAGGCTCCCAAAGGGGTTATGACCCCAGAAATTAAAGAAGAAATCGCCGCCAAAAAACCTGAAATTTTGGACTTTTTAAGAGCGGCAAAAATCCCAACTAATACTGTTGATTTAGAGATTATTCCCGTGTCACGGGATCAGGATTTACCCCTCTCTTTTGCTCAACAACGACTCTGGTTTTTACACCAACTTTCCCCCGATAGTCATTCCTATAATCTGTTGGACGCTTTGCGGTTAGAAGGAAACCTCAATCTATTAGCTTTAGAACAAAGTCTCAGTGAACTGATTCGCCGTCATGAAATTTTAAGAACCACTTTTCCTATGGTAGAAGGGCAACCAATTCAGCGCATTGCTCCCCCTTCAACCGTAAGTTTACCCCTGGAAGATTTACAAGGTTTATCAAAGAATGAACAAACAGAACATCTGCAAGAAATAGCGATTGCTTTCTCCTTAAAACCCTTTAATCTAGCCAAGGAATCATTAGTCCAATTTAAGTTACTTAAACTGGGTTCTCAAGAGTATGTATTGCTGTTGAAGATGCACCATATTATTTACGATGGTTGGTCTTTGAGCATATTCTTTGGTGAATTATCTCAACTTTATGCGGCCTTTGTCCGGGGGTTGCCTTCCCCTCTCCCTGAATTATCGATTCAATACGCCGATTTTGCTGTATGGCAACGTCAATGGCTCACTGGTGAAGTTTTGGAGCGTCAACTTAATTACTGGCAAAAACAGTTACAAGATGCACCTACTATTTTAGAATTGCCGACGGATTATCCCCGTCCTCCAATTCCTAGTTTCCGGGGTGATGGGCAGGTTTTTCGACTGAATCAAGACTTAACGCAACGCCTCAAACGGTTAAGTCAGGAGTCAGGAGCAACACTATTTATGACTTTACTGGCGGCTTTTTTTGTCCTAATTTCTCGTTATAGTGGTCAATTAGATGTTTTGGTAGGTTCTCCCATCGCTAATCGTAATAGTTCGGCAATTGAGAAATTAATGGGCTTTTTTGCCAATACTTTGGCTTTAAGGGGTGATATGTCGGGAAATCCGAGTTTTCTGGAGTTATTAGAACGAGTAAAGCAAACAACTTTATCAGCTTATGCTCATCAAGATTTGCCTTTTGAAATGTTAGTAGAAAAATTACAATTAAACCGAGATTTAAGTCACAATCCTTTGATACAGGTGATGTTCTCACTGCAAAATACTCCCCAATCTGAGGCCAGTTTATCTGGCTTAAAGATGGAGAGTTTGCCTTTATCTGTTGAGATTAAAGCGCGATTTGATTTAGAGGTAAATTTTTGGGAAGTTTCTGATCGTTTAGAAGCGGTTTGGTGTTATAGTACGGATTTGTTTGCTGCCCCCACTATTAACCAAATGGGGCAACATTTTCAGAATCTCTTAACTGCGATTGCAGCTAATCCCAATATGGGAATTTTTGAGTTATCGATGTTAACTGATGAAGAACGTTATCAATTGTTATCATTGTGGAACGAAACTCACACAGATTATCCCTCTGATAAATGTATTCATCAATTATTTGAAGAACAGGTAAAACGCACACCCGACGGGGTAGCAGTGGTATGTTCAGAGCAAAAATTAACCTACAATGAATTAAATTGTCGTGCTAATCAATTAGCTCATTATCTGCGAAAATTAGGAGTAAAACCAGAGGAATTAGTGGGGATTTGTCTAGAGCGTTCTTTAGACATGATTGTGGGATTATTGGCTATTCTTAAAGTCGGTGGAGCTTATGTTCCTATTGACCCAG
>NZ_SFBZ01000021.1:0-10559 GCF_007095495.1 Microcystis sp. M_QC_C_20170808_M9Col
GCTGGCGATCGCTGACTAGAGTGTGACACTTCATAATTCTTAGTAATCGCTAAAAGTCTTACTATACAAGGGCTAGAGCAACTTTTGATTTCAACGACCAGGGTGCGGAATGTGGGATCCAACTCATTACATCTGTTTTGTTCATGGCTCTAATCTTACGAAAGGAAAATAGCGGAATTCGAGTAATTTAGTCACGACTGCTCGTGTTGCTCCGAGAATAGCGACTCGCACTGGCCGAGACAGGGGGCTGACTTGCGGGGAAATTTAGGCACAAAACACCAAGATAACATGGCGAAGTAAGCTTCATTTATCTCTGACGCGGAGGGGGTTGTCTGTTTCATTGCCAATCTCTCAACGTCAAGTGCCGACTCTGTAGCGATTATAATCGATTTGATCTGTATTGAGCGTTTAAGTCCCAATAATTGCTCTGTAGTGGATATTTCTACAAATTTGAGCTGCAACCCAGCCAATCGAGGTTAAAGATGGCCCGATAGATGGGATTATGGACCCGCAGCCGGCCCTTATCTTTGATCACTAACCCCGATAAAAGTAACTCTTTTTCTGGGGGGCTATCCTCGGAAATCACCTCTTTTTCCCTTAAAATCCGTTCATAGAGTCTCAGGAGCAACTGGGAGCGATGACTGTTGAGAAGCCGATCGCGAATAGTCCGCAGATGTTCCGGTTCATCCTGAGCCTCCCAATTGTCAATGATCTTCTTCTGTACCAAGTCCTCAATCCAGGGGGCCTCACCATTGGGGGGAATCGGCGAGGCGGCGGTGCGAATTAACTGACAGAGTTTTTGGGTCAGAAAAGGTTGACCGTTTGTCCAAGCAAAGACTTCTTTTAAGACAGTTTGCGGGTTACTAACTTTCTCGGCCAATCCGCGCAGTAAAGGCTGGGCTTCGTGTTCCTTAAAACCCTCCAATTGAATCGAATGACCGATATTAAAAGGAGTGATTTGGTGGTCGGTAATTAAATCGGAGGGGGTGACAACACCGAAGAAAGCGAAGGTCAAACGCCGATAGAGCGGGTTAAAACCACGCTGGTTATAGCAGGAACGAATCAGGGCAAAAAAGTCATTAACCGCGAAATTTAAGCCCAAAACGCTATCAATTTCATCGATAAAAATCGCGATCGGTTTCGGGGGAGAACCTTCCACGATCCCCACTTCCAGCAATAACACTTCTTCGATAAATTCGCCCAAGCGCTGTACTGCCGAGACATCTTCCCGTTCTTGCCACCAAGCTTTGAGATTGACCCTTTTGAGCAGTCCAAAACGTCGCCCTAACTCGAAGGCTATCCCCTTGTACCATTGGTCGGGAGTGACATTTTCGCTGCCGATGCGGGTTAAATCAATGGGAGCGCAACAGACCCCCTCGTGTTGGAGGTGGTCGATCATGCGTACCATTAAACTAGACTTACCCATTTGACGGGGATTGAGAACATAGCAAAAATCGCCGCGTTTGAGGGCTTTATAGAGATAACGGTCGGCGGCGCGGACCACGTAGGTGGGGGCATCCATGGGTAAACTGCCCCCCACTTGGTAGTCAAAGGTGCTAGATTGTTCGTTAGTTTTGAGGAGTTCGTTTTCAAACAGTAATTCTGCTTGGGTGGCCTTGAGAATTTCTAGGGTTTGGCTGAGTTCTAGGGTGCGCTCCTGCACTTTCTGTTCTAGGGTGCGGCTATACTCGGCTAATTCTTCGGTAAAGCGAATCCGTTCCGCTTCCGCCTGTTTTCGTTCGGTAATATCGGTAAAAGCGGCGATCGCATAGATAATTTCTCCTTTTTCGTCAAAAACGGGCGTGGCATACACTTCTAGGGGAATAATCTTCTCTCCTTGGTGAATTTCTAGATCATCCATCGTGTTTTTTTCCCCCCTTAAAGCTCGGACAATCGGATGGTATTCTGTGGGATACAATCGATCGGTTCCAGCTTGATATAACTGATAGGTTTCCCCCAACTGATTAGCCGTGGTGATATTAACTATCTCTTTTCCTAAAATCTCTTGGGCGGTTTGATTGGCATAATAGGGTTGACTGCCAGCATCGAGGACGAATACCCCCACTGGCATCGCTTCTAAAAATTGCGCTAGTTGTCTCTGTTTGGCTTTGATTTCGGCGTAGAGTTTGGCGTTAGTAATTGCGATCGCCGCTTGGCTGGAGAGCAGTTGCAGCACTTCCAATCTTTCTTGGGTAAAAGCCCCGACGGTGAGATTATTTTCTAGATAGACAATTCCCCGCAGTTGTCCTTGGTCGAGGAGGGGCGAACAGAGCAGGGATTTGGTTTGATGGGTTTTAATATAGGAATCATTGCTAAAATTGCCCTCATGGGCAGCATCGTCATTAAGAACGGTTTGACCGCTCCGGGCTACATAGTTAATAATTGAGACGGGAAGATGTTCTTCGATGGCATGAGATTTAAAGACTGTCACCCCATCTTCCTGCACCGAACCGGAGGCTTCGATCAATAGTTGTCCGCCGCTTTCTAGGATAAGATAGCCCAGCTGCGCCCCAGCATTTTCGATGAGAATTTTCATCAGGGTGGCGAGTAATTTATCTAAAACTATCTCGCTAGAAATGGCTTGGAAGGCCTTCATAATCGTGGCTAAATCTAACAGTTCTCCCGCATGACTAACTGAATTTTTTCTGGTGGTAGTTCTCCTAGTTTCGGTCAGGTAATTGGAACCATAATTATTGACCATTAACTGAGAATAACGGCTTTCTATATCTTTGACTTTAGCTGTTGCTCCCCAAAGAGAATAGAGATAAGCAGCTTCATTGATGTAGGTTTTGGCAATTTTTACTTTACCCCAATCGAGATAGAATTTCGCCGCTAGTTCGTTAGCCAGTGCCTCTTCATTAATGTATTCATTTTCCTTGGCTTTAGCAATGGCTAGATCATAATTTTCTATGGCTTCTAGATAGGATTGCTGTACCCGCTCCTTTTCCGCTTGCACTAAATAAAATTTATGGAGATAGTTAGGGGGGGCTTGATTCGCCCATTCCCGCAGCTTTTTCTGATTATTCGTCACTCGTTCTAATACTTGCTGTTGTTGGTCATTGTCCAGATGATTATAAATAGCTAAATGGGCGAGGGAATCATAGACATTATGCAGAGAAATCAAGAAAGTGGCGGTAGCTCCTCCCAGATATTTTTGGGCTTGGTTAGCATTTTCAATGGCTTGTTCGTACTGTCCAAATAGATAACAAAGGTATAATTTATTAACAAATAAAGCACAGAGACCGTAGAGATCATTAGCCTCTAGATGGTACGGTAACATAAGAGTTTCTTGATAGTACTGTCCTTCTAAATGACCGGGATTTTCCGAGCGCCCCAGCAGATTTAAAACTGTTTGTCCGTAGATTTTTAGATAGTTGCGGGTGTTTTCTTGTTTGAGCTTAACAAAAGCCAGATCATAGTTAGCTATTTCTCCGGCTAATTCGGTTAATTCCTGTCCGATAAAGGCGGAATGAAAACAGTAAAGATAGGCGCAGGTTGTTCCGTAGTAGAGATCGCCCATTTCTAAACCGGTTTGATAGGAAGATTTTAACAAGGACAGGGAATTTTTAATCGGTTCTTTCCAGATACTAATAGTGGCGGAAAAGACGGCAATTATTTTCGGCATCAGGGCTTTGGCATGAAATTTATCAGCAATGTTTAAAGCTAATCGTCCAAATTGATAACCCGTTTCCCAATCTTCTAAAAGACCACAAAGAATTAAGCCATAATTGACATAAGTAAAAGCCGCTAGATAACTATTGCCGTATTCAATTGATAAGTTAACCTGTTTTGATACGAGGATGGGTAAGAGATGAGGTGCGGCAATATAAACAGGAGGAAATATGGCACTCGCTATCTTCATGATTGCTAATTTTTCTTCCTCATTTATCGGCGGTAAATTACTTAAATCTTCGATATTTTGACCCGCTAATTTTTGCCTAGTTTTATTGAGTTCTTCCTGAATATCTGATGATTTTAAGGATTCAAGAATCTCGAAATCTAGGCTTTTTAGGACGGATAAACCAATTTCTACCGCTTTTAGTTCGTGATTTTGGGCTTGATAAGCTTCGATGATTACTTCATAAACTTTGATTTTATCTAGGGTGGTTTTTGCCTGTTTTAACACGAGATTAGCCCAGCACTGCATCTGCTCAAAATCCCCACTTAAATAGGCGATTTCTGTGGCTTCAGAATAAATATTTAAAGTCAGTTGATAGTTATTTTTCCATCTGGATTTTTTGAGAAGTTTTTGAGCGATTTTAATATATTTTAAGGCTCCAGTTTGGGCATTAGCGGCTTTGGCTTTTTGGGCTGCTAGTAAATTCAAGTTAGCCACTGACTCTCGTTCTTTTTCCTCGCTAATTAGTTGATAACCAAGATTGAGATGATCGACTATTTTAAAAATTTTTTCCGATAATTCATTGGCGGCAGTATGCTGCCAAAGTAGGCGACCAATTTTCAAATGAATTAAAGATTTTTTGCTGTCTTCGATGAGAGCGTAAGCTCCTTGTTGAATGCGATCATGAGCAAATTTATATTCTTGAATCAGTAATTGTTCATCCAATTCTGAGAGGGGAATAATTAAACCAGCTTCGCTACTAGAAGTTAAAATTGGTAAAAGTTCTGGAGGTGATTTTTCAGAGATTACTGCCAGACTATATAAATTAAACTCTGGCCCAAGACAAGCTGCTAAACTTAAAATTTCCTGGGTTTCGGGGGGCAATTTCTGCATTTTGCCCATCATAAATTGAATCAGATTATCGGTACTACCAATCCTTTGAATTTGGCCGAGATGCCATTGCCAATAACCCCTATTATTGTCGGTTTTAGTGGTTGTTTCCTGCCCCAGTTGGAAAAATAGCAAATTTTCCCAGTAGATAGTTTTGAGAAATTCATTGACAAAAAAAGGATTACCGTGGGTTTTTTGCCAGACTAAAGCGGCCAAAGATTGCACATATTCGGGTGAATGATTTAAGGTGTCAGCAATTAACTGATTGACCTGTTCAATCCCTAGAGGTCTTAAAATAACTTGATTGATAATTATGCCCCCCTGCTCTAATTTATCGAGAGTAGCGGTTAGGGGATGGGTGGAATTAATTTCATTACTGCGATAGGAGCCAATTAAAAACAAATAGTCCATATCGCCATCGAGCATAATTAATTCTATTAACTGGAGACTAGCCAAGTCTGCCCATTGCAAATCATCAAGAAAGATGACCAGGGGATGTTCTGGGGAACAAAAGACCCGAATAAAATTTTTAAAGACTAAATTAAAGCGATTTTGAGTAGCGATCGCTCCTAATTGTAACACCTCTGGTTGTGGACCAATAATTAATTCTAGTTCAGGAATCACATCAATAATAACCCGTGCATTCGCCCCCAAAGACTTGAGGAGTTTTTGTCGCCATAGTTCCAGTTGTAGCTGACTTTCCCCCAAAAGTTGCTTGACGAGATGAGTCAAAGCGCTAACCACGGCAGCGTAGGGAGTATCGCGCTGAAATTGGTCAAATTTACCGGAGATAAAAAAGCCGCGTTTTTCAGTAATTGGCCGGTAAATTTCCCTAACCAGGGTGGTTTTACCCATGCCAGAATAACCCGTAACTAGCATCAGTTCGGTGTGAGAGGAGTTTTTATCCGCCGTGGCTACCCGTTGAAAAGCAGTGAGGAGAGTGGCGATTTCTGCCTCCCTACCGTAGAGTTTTTGGGGAATTTGGAACTGATTGGCTAGATCTTGCCTAGCGATGACAAAATCCTCAATTTTAGCCGTTTTTTCTAGTTGTCTTAAACATTCTTCTAAATCTGCCCGAATACCATAGGCACTTTGGTATCGTTCCTCGGGGGTTTTAGCCATCAGTTTCCTGATGATTGCCTCCACCACCGGGGGAATTTTCTCCCTGACGAGACTATTAATCTCCAAAGGTTGTTTTGCCAGATGACAGTGAACTAATTCCAAAGCATCTTTAGCCCGAAAAGGTAATTGTCCGGTGAGAAGTTCGTAGAAGCTAACGCCCAAAGAATAAAAATCCGTGCGGTAATCGAGACTGCGATTCATCCGTCCGGTTTGTTCGGGAGAAATATAGGCTAAAGTCCCCTCAAGGACGTTGGGATTTTTTAGCCCCGGATTTTCCCGCCGCAGGACGCTGGCAATGCCAAAATCGATGATTTTAATTTGTCCGGTTTCGGGGTTAAGAACTATATTGGCAGGATTAATATCTTTGTGAATAACCTTGGCGTTGTGAATTTTCTCTAAATTAGCCACTATTCGGGGTGCAAGGCTTAAAAAGTCCCTTAAGGCCAGGGGTTTGCCCTCTAGCCATTTTTTTAAGGATATACCCCCGAAATCTTCCAAAATAATCACGGGAGTTCTGCGGTAGGTTTCTAAACCATAGGCTTTAATCGCCCCCTCGAAGTTCAGGCTGCAGATGGTTTTATACTCCTGTTTGTAGTGGGTTAGTTCTTGTGCGGTTGGATATTCTTGCTTGAGGATTTTGAGCATAACGGGTTGATTATCGGCGGTGCGAATAGCCCGATAGACTTCCGAGTTAACACTTTCGTAGATTTGGGCAAGAATGTCGTACCCGTTGAGAACAATCATTTTTTTACTTGGCGATTGTAAATGGCTGCGGGTCTCCCCAAGAAAAATTCTACGGGAACTAAAACAAGACTCCGCAAGGCTGACAGGACTCGATTTACCTGTGAGACGGAAGGACGGGGAGAAGGCAGCACTTGCTCGAAATACTCGGAATGCAAGGTAAAACCAAAGTGAACATCTTCCGGCAAACTCAGTTTAGCAATCGGTCCGTCCTTGAGATTGTCAGGGTTAAATAACCAAGCTTCTAATACTCTGGTCGGGGTTAAAACCGTCGTAAATAGATAGCCCTGTTCTTGGGGAATAAACTGAATGCTATCTAAAATATAGCCATCGGGACAAACATAAAAATCCAGTAGTCCCCGACCTAAATGTGATACATGAGTATTACTGGCTTTTTTTTCTTGGCTAATCTGTTCAGTTAACTGATTCCAATCCTTATCGAAGGGAACCTTGGCTAATACCGAGGGCAAGTCATGACAGGGAAGTTCGGCATCCCTGAGGATGCGATTACTTTGGTCGCGAAAATCCATATACTGACGACGACAGATTAATTCGCGCACATAACCGGCATAAACCTGATAAATAGCGCTGTATCCCTGTTCCGATTCCCGCGGGTCGGCGGTGTAGAGAGTGGTAGAGAACCACCCCAGATGGATGAAAGCTTGTTCGCTCATCACCCTGGCATCTTCGATAACCACTTTGCGCAGCACTCCGGGGTCAAAGGAAAACATCCAGGGAATGCCGTGGTATTCGGGGGGATAACCCTGACCGGTAAAATGTTGGATATCGTCTTTTTCGATCGCTTCGGTTAAACTAATAGTGGCGTTTTGGATGGCCACAAGCTGAATTTGACCGTTGATACTATGGTAATTACAAAGGAAGTGATAACTGTCGCCATTGAAGGTAATTAATTGCGAGGGAACGGTGGTTTCTTCTTCCTTGAGGTCTTGACGTTTAACCAGATAAATTTGAGTTTTCGGATAGGTTTCTTCAGGCTTGATTCTGATACCTAATAGTTTGGCTACTCCCATCTGAAAAGGCATATCGGGAATCATGATATAATCTTCGGTGACGATGACCGAATGGGGACTACCATCGAGGATAGCTCCCTGTAGTTTCCAAGGTTTAAGTTGTTTTTGTTGATCCCAAAGAACAATATACGCCGATTTATCTAAATCTTTTAACATACCTCCCGATACAAGTTTTAGCTTTAATTCACAGGTGATAAATTCTTTGGTTTTTTTGTCGTAGAAGGGATGAGCGGTATTTTCTAGGACTGGGAAAAAAGATAAAGGCACGGAAACAATATGTTGGTCAAAATAACCAATCGGGGTGATAGTATCAAGGGAAACGGGGTCCACTTCCCAGTAACGTCCCGCATCGGCGGTGAGAATTAATCTGGTTTCTTCTAGTTGTTGATCTTCGGCAACTTTTTCTAGTTTAATCATAGCAGTATTCGCTATTTCTGAACAACCCAAAATGCTGACCACGGCAGGAAAAGTGGCTTGACTAATATTAAATATCGGTAAAACTTTTCGCCAAAAACTATCCCAGGTTTTCAGTTTTTTACTGTAAACATTAACTTGATTATTTTTCCCTTGCAAGTCCCATTTAATAATTACACCTTCGCCAGAGAACAAATGACGGTCATTTTTTCTATGAAAAGGACAGACGATAAAAACGTATCCCGACAGATTTTCTGGCCAACGTCCCTCGGTAATTGTGGCGACTGCTTGATATAAATTGTTCTCATC
Source organism: Microcystis sp. M_QC_C_20170808_M9Col (assembly GCF_007095495.1). Taxonomy (NCBI): domain Bacteria; kingdom Bacillati; phylum Cyanobacteriota; class Cyanophyceae; order Chroococcales; family Microcystaceae; genus Microcystis; species Microcystis sp. M_QC_C_20170808_M9Col. Next base: position 8,347 of record NZ_SFBZ01000021.1, read on the forward strand.
CGGTTGACCTAGTTGCGAGCGACTAAAATTACTAACGTTGACAGTATTTTGGGCAGTATCTTTGATTGACATATTCATAGAATTCTCCCTTATCAGTTATCAGTTATCAGTTATCAGTTATCAGTTATCAGTTATCAGTTAAGCTAAGACGCATTTAAAGCGCTTATTCTTAAGATTAGCCGAATCTCCTCCAATCCCTTTACTGTTGCCTCTTGCAAGAGTGCCTCTTGCCTCGTCTCAACAAGCAATTTAAATTACGAACAGCTTATCAGAGTTGAGTTTTCTTTTCACTGATTACTGTTTACTGTTTACTGTTTACTGATAGAGGATTTCACCTCTAAAAAATAGCGTCGATACAATTCATAGCCTGGTACTACTTTATCTCCTGATTGTTTGAGTAGTCCCATACTGCTGAGTTTGTAAGCGAGAATTGGGTCTAATTGTACGGGTTCCACTGCGCTCATCACCCGATCGAGGGCTTTTGCTAGTTCAGGCTGTTGTTCTAATACCGCCCAATGGCGTCGCAGGTGATGGGCATAAATCCCCGTGACGGAGGTGGCACTGGTTAATATTTGCGTCATGGTTATTTCCTCCCGACTGAGGTAGTAGAGGGCAGTTTGTACCAAAGCTGGATGTCCTCCCACTAACTCCATCAATTGTTTGACTTTTTCCTGATTTTCCCAGGTGAGTTGATAACGTTGGGCTAATTGCAATACCTCCTCAAGACTAAAATGACTTAACTGTGCGGGGAATCCCACGTTAAAGGGAGATTGATTGAGCTGCAGGGGAACATAAATTTCTGTGGAATGGACGACGATAAGACGGAGTTTTTGCCAAATAGGTAGGGTTTTGGCTTCTTCGTACCAAGAACGCAGCAGCGGTAAAAAATCCTTGGCCACTTGGGGATGTTCAAACATCTGATTAAGTTCATCGAGAGCGAGGACAATGGGGGCAGTAATCGATTCCAGGAGATAGTCTTGAATGTAAACCGTACAGCTAATCTTGCTGCCTAAATCCTCATCCCAATACTCATCTAATTGTGGTTTTAACTGTAGTTGACGGGCGGCATTGGCACACAACCAGCGCAAAAATTGGTTTAAATCACTCAAAATGGCCAGGTCCACCTGTTCTAAGTTCAAACTCACCGTGCGGTAGCCTTGCTGTTTGGCAAAATCGAGCATTCTCAAAAGTAGGGAAGTTTTGCCCATTTCTTTCGGGGCTTTTATCCGCACTAAAGCCCCCGGTTTCTTGATTTCCTGCCTTATCTGTTCTTCGAGGGGAAGACGTTCTAAATAAAATGGGGAACCAAGGGGAACTGCCCCATTGGGATAGGGGGGTAATGTGTCCAATTTTTCGCTCTTGGATGGAGAATTAACCAGAATTTTGTCTTGAGGGGGTGCTGTTAGCTGAAAATTCAGGGCGGCGATTTCTTGCCAGTCGAGGCATAATCGACGACAAATTTGGGCAAAAGTGGCTTGTTCTACCGGTTTACCGGTCAGGAAGTTGCTGACAGTAGCCAGACTAAATTCAGCTTCTTTAGCTAAGGAGCGTTGACTGCTAAAGCCCTGCTTTTTCACGGCTAATTTAACTTGATTGAGGCAATGTTGTTGTACTCTTAGATGGCCCGACATGGAATCTCTCATAAGAATTGGGGTGTAGGGTGTGGGGTGTAGGGTGTGGGGTGTAGGGTGTGGGGTGTGGGGTGTCGGGAGTTTTCTCAGTGAACTGATAAGTACCTAAGCAAAATTAATTACACATATCTAACCCCCTCTTGCCTTTTGCCTCTTGCCTTTTGCCTATCTTTACTAGGAAATTAATTTTGCACGACTACTTAACTGATAACTGATAACTGATAACTGATAACTGATAACTGATAACTGATAACTGATAACTGACTTCTAACCCAATGGTAGATGTTGGATTTTGCAGGAGTTCTATTTTTTGATAAAGATAAGTAAAAATTATCTATTGACTCCAGAAACTTGAGAATATTTAAATTAACATTCCGCAATATTTACAAATTCTTAAGAATTAATTGAGAAATATTTTTATTTAACAACGATGTTGTAATGGTTACAGCGATTTGATAGAATTTCATAGTGGGTTATTATGTGCTTTTTTGAACAGCAATGGTTGAAACCCTTGCCACACCTACAAAGTAATCCTAATTAAGACGGGTAAATCAGTCAATTTCACCCACAACGATGATCTTT
>NZ_SFBZ01000210.1:0-14300 GCF_007095495.1 Microcystis sp. M_QC_C_20170808_M9Col
CACCTCCAAGCCGTTCGATAACTTATTCCTGTTTTTTTTGCCTAGTCCGATAGTTTTGTCTGTACATATTACCATGAATGACTATATATGACTATATTTGTATTGAAACTTTACAATACTAAATCCTGTTTAAAGGGTTAATTATTGCTACTATGGCAAGAGTGCCTCCTGCCTGACTTGCACCAGGAGTCTGTTAATAGCTTCGGAAATTGTCAAAACCGAGATGTAGTTACTCATTGAACACCACAAAGGCTAAAATATGGAGTGTTATTTATGAGCCATTTATCCCTATCCGAACAGATTACCGCGGAACTTCTAGCAATCCTGATCGAAGAAGAAGTCACCTATCCCTGGGATGTAACCGCTGTTGAGAGTCATGATCCCTTAGACCTGACAGAAACGCCTTTTTCTCTGTGTGAAGGACTGGAAGCGACGGCGATCGAAGCACAAGCTGATAGATTCTTTAATAGTTTACACCAAAAATTCCCGACAGTTTCCGTTTCACACCGGTCTAATATCTTTGATAAATTTGCCTCTTTATTGCCGGCCGAACATTTAAATCGTCTAGTAGAAAGCGCTGAAAATCTAGTTAATAGTCAATTAGACAACCTTGATCGCCTTGTTGTTTGTCTTAGCGATCTCTTTCCCCAATGGTCTCCAGAAGATTTACAGGTTTTTGCTCGTCCCTACGCCTATACTATGCGTAATGGCCAGAGCGAAACCAATATAGAAACCGAAAATTGGCAAAATCTTTCCGAAATTGAACAAATTCGCCGCAGTGCAGCCATCGCCAGCCAGATTTTCCGCGACCTGTCTTCTCCTCAATAGTCATCTCATTTTATTTTGCACGACTACATTAGGTTACACTTCATCTTTATGAGAAACGCTATATCTCTTTATCTGATTTTTTGCTTTTTGTTTCTACCCGTCAGAAAGATTCTATAACTTGTGATTAACTTTGAAAGCACTTTTTAGGGTTGGATGCGTCATCAGACGCATCCTATATTTTCAAAGTTTCTTACCTAAAATGTCGGATGAATGCCCCCGCTAAATTTTTCGACAAGACATCAACCTTTGCGGGGGATGAAATCCGACCAAGATATTGACTGCGAAGCACGATTTTAATTCTACCATTTGTAAGTAAACTGTGTTATAATCTACTTAACCAATGGTCGAGAATTGTTAGATGCTAGTCGTAGAAGCAAAGCTAAAAAACGGAACCCCAGAGCAATATCACCGGCTTGATGAAGCTATCAAAACTTCTCAGTTTGTGCGTAACTCTTGTGTTCGTCATTGGATGGACAATAAGGGGACAACCCGCAATGATCTCCAAATTTCACTAGCCAAGATTGTTCAGTTTGTGGGACGAGATTTCAAAAATGATTAAGCACTAGAACTCATCAATGTCCTAACTGTAAAACAATCTTAGATAGGGATCATAATGCAGCGATCAACATTCTTAAAAAAGGGTTGAAATATTTGGGAAATCATCTCAACGGTACTGTTGGGCAAACAGAAACCGACCCAAACCCCCCACCCCCCTTGCCCCCCCGACATCGGGGGGGTCGGGGGGGCAAGGGGGGGGAGAGTCCGACCTATGGATTTTCAGTGGAGACATTGAGAATCTAAGCTGTCTCGTTGAACAAGGAATTTCCGATAGTGATAGGTCAAGAATCCCCCGTCACAGCGTAGCTTGACGGCGGGAGTATGTCAAATTTTGCTGAGAATACGCTGGACTATATCCATTCCTGTGAAGGCTTGCCAGCCAAAAAGACCTAAAATGACGGCATTAAGGGTAATATGGGTGATTCTGGCCAATTCATTGCCTTTTTGCATTAAAGGTACTAAAGCGGCGCTGATCGAGATTAAACCCACCATCCCTAAACCGGCCAGCAGATGGGGACCGACAAATAATTTACCGTTATTAATATAAGTCACCGCCATACCCCCGATCGTCCCCAAGACCATTAAAGCGAGGATTAGGGAGCCAATTTGATAGTGTTTAGTGCGAAAATCCTTGGGCAATAATTGTTTTTTTAGGTCCTTATCTGCTGTACGCGTCCGTCGCCATTGTAGCCCCGAATAGAGGGCATAGATAGTTAATCCTAATAAAACCCACATGAGAATGGGATGGCCAAATTGTGACCAAGTTTTTACGGCACTGGGAATCTCGAAGTTCATAGTTGTCTGTTCTCATCAAAGATCGCTTCTTAATAAAAATTAACATGAATCGCTCACTCTTCCTTATTTTTCGGGTGATTATACTTGTCAGACTAGATCAGCAAGATAGCTCACCATCACCACTACTCGCCACTCCCCGCTCTCCTATAGCTTTTAAACAGGATTTAGTAAGAATAATGCCTGAAGCGGCAAAACTAAGGGTTTCAACCTAGACGCAGTTTAGTGATAATTCTTTGACAATAGAGTTGAATTCCTTGCAGCTTGGCTAGGGAGAATTTTGGTTTAATGGGAAGGATCAGTAAAGACATAAAACTCATCCGCAGCAAGCGATAAACAAGGATAGTTAAAGTCGTATGTTTTTCGAGACTGAGAAGATAACTATAGATATTATGAGTTAGTCTTAGATAACCATAGCGACGGGTGATAGAAGATGGTTCATGAATGATTTTAATCTGATTGGTAACAACGACTAAATAGCCTTGATTTGCGTATCTTCGGGAAAAATCAAAGTCTTCGTAGTAGAGAAAGTAATCGGGATCGAAATGGGGACAAGTGGAAAAATTAGAGAAATTAATTAATAAACTGCATCCCGTCACCCAGTCAGGAATAAGATAGGGTTTATCTCCATAGTCTAAGGATTCCTCCACCACGTTAATTGTGCCGATTTTGGCATTAAATTTTCCCCAACCAAACCAGATTTTACCATCCGGTTCGTAAATTTCTGTACCAGCGATGGCAACTTCCGGATATTGCTGAAAAAATTTGCTTGCTTTCTCCAGAGAGTCCGGTAATAAGTAAGCGTCAGGATTAACTAACCAAACGATAGCTTCTCTGTCTTGTTGATAAATCCAATCAAGTCCCAGATTACATCCTTTCCCAAATCCTAAATTTTCCCCCGCTTCAATAATCTTGACTCTTTGCGCTGCTAAAGATTGGATATTTTTATCTTCAGTGGAATTGTTAACAATGATGAGAGTAGCAGATAAGTCATCGTCGAGGGAAGCGATTAAACGCTTAATTAATTCCGCGCAATTGTAGTTGACGGTCAATAGATAAATCATTACAGATAAAAGGTAGAGAATTACTTTTTCTGAAGACGACAGAGATTAAATTTTTCAATTTTACTGGGAAAGGGTTGACAACTTTGGAAGTCAATAACGAGATTTTCCTTCGCTAAATCACCCACTATATCAGACGATTTTTTATTAAAGTCCGTCTGGAGAATGTAGAGAGATTCTGGGGGAGTATTAGCAATAAATGTCTCGGCATTTTTTCGCATTAAAGTTCCCTCACTGACTCCAGTATTGCCTTTGAGTCTCACAAAACGAGTCGAAGCGGGAAAATAAGGAACGATAAAAGATGTTCCTTCATCTCCCCAGATAACAATCGTGGAATTTTCGTAGGGTTTTAATGCTTGACTATCGATACCAAAATAATGATCTGACCATCCCATTCTCCACCAATCCATCGGTTTAACCGTAGTGACAATTAAGGAAAATATTACCAAGTTTATGATTAATAATGGTTTCTTGCGAGGATAAAGATAGGCAATAATCAAAATAATTAAAGTGGGAGTGATTAATTCTAATGGCATTAGATAACGATAGATAGAAAATCCCACTAACCAAATAGAGTAAGCGGTCAGAGAAAAAGGCAGTAAAAACCCTAAAACTGGACCGTGGGTTAAGTCAGGTTCAGAGGATAGATTGCGCTTAGAAATAGCACGAAAAATAATTACTACTATTAGTAAAATTATCAATAAATAGGTGATTGCTAATCGGCTATCTTGGAAAGGAACCTCAGAGACAAGAGTTTGTCTCTGGATAAAATAAACAGGATAAAACAACCATTGCCAGATATCTTTAGGCAAATATTGTATCCCTTTAAAATTGTAGTCGGTCTCAATATAAGGAGATTGAAATATTTTATTATAGAAGGGAAAAAGAGGATTAGCAAACTTTGTCCACATTAGGATAATCCAATAACCAGCAGTGAGACTAAAACCCACGGCCATTGAGAGAATTGATAGAATTAAATTCCGTAACTTTTCTGACCAAGAATTAGGTAAAAAATTAATAGCTACCAAAAAGCTAATACTATATAAAGCATTGGTTAATTTAAACCCCGTTGCTAATCCTAATAAGAATCCAGCTAAAAGAAGATTTTTAGAGGGAATTGGCAGATTTTTCCCTAAACTACTAACTATAAAAAATAATCCTCCCAGAACGAACACACTGGTGGTATTATCACCAATACTGGTTCCTAACTCCGAAATATAGGCTGCCCCAAAAATACTGGTAATCGCTGCCGCTATGCTTAGAGTTATCTTGTATCTTTCGGAAACTTTATCGAGGGAATGATAGGTAATTAGGTGAACTAACCATTGATTTAACCCGTGAAATCCTCCCATTAAAAACCCCACGACAATCGGAGGCAGTTTCAGATAATAAACAGCGACGAAAAAGGGAACATCAATCAGGGGATTAAAAAAAGTTTGTATCTGCGCGGGTAGGACATCATACTTAAACCTTCCTGTCAATAACATATAGGGATTATAAAAATGATAGTTTCGTAAATCCCAACTAACATCTTGACCTAAAATAACCGAGATAATCCCCAAAGCAATAAAGTAGGTAATTGCCCAAAATAAGGGATGAGAAAGTGGAAAACGTTTGAGGTTTGTCATAATTGAAAATTCAAGATTTATTTGTTTAGTTTTACTAGCTTAACTTGGCAATTTATAGTTAAGGATGAGATTAAGATTACCTAGTAACAATCCCAAAAAGACGATCAGCATGATTATCTTGACAAAATTAGTTAAATTTTTCGATTTTTTTTCGGTTAAATCATTAAAGAAAAATCCCCCTAAAGTAATTGCCGTTCCGATAATAAAGTAATATCTACCGTAAGGGGAACTCAAAACCCAATCCTTAATATTTAAATTCACCGACCAAACGACAAGAAAAATAAAGATAGTGGCAGCACTGATAAAATCAGAGTTTTTACGAAAATCGTCTAAGAATATACCAAGCACTAGAAAGAGAAATCCATAGTAAGGAATTACATACCAAGCATAGTAATGACTTTGAGCGCCAGAAAAAATAAGAAGAATTGTATAGATTAATATAGGAAAAATAACTAATCGTATTTTAGATATTTTCAAAGGAAATCTGGCAACTAACAGTAGAGTGATCCAACTAAAAATTAACCAACCATCCTCAAAAAAAACTGTAGGTAAAACTAGATTTTTTAACATAGCAAAATCCGTAAAGCGATTTTTATGTTCTTGGAGAGTAGTTAAAAACCAACTAAAATCATAAAACCAACCGTAAAGGTAATACAAACCAAAGGATAAAACTGCCGTCAGAGAAGCGATTAAGCTATCTCGCCAATTTTTTTGGAATAATAGTAAAGCGACTAGAGAACCTAGAATATATAATCCTGTCACCTTAACTAAAGGTGCTAAACCACCTAGAACTATAGCCAAGTATAGATACTTTTTTTGAGACTTTTCACCGTACTGAAGGAATAAAATTGCTACCGCTAAACTTAGACATAATAATAAATTTTCACTAACTGCTAAACGAGATAAAAAAACCGTATTGGGGTTAGTGGCAAAAATTAAAGAAGTTATAATCGCCACACCGGTATTAGTCAAACGTAAAGCTAATAAATAAAGTAAGAAAATAGAGAGAGTGCCAAAAACTAAAGAAGGAATTCTAATTACTGTTAAACTACAGTCAAAAAATTCCTTTGCTCCCGATAAAATAGCCGTCATACCCACAATTAATCCAAACAAGGGAGGATGATCAAACCAAGGGGTAACAAAACGATAACGAACAGCAGTTTTTTCCCAAACTGTCACCAAAAAATCATCCGTGGGACTGAGGAAAGACCAACTGGTAGGAACTCCCTCTTGAATCAAACTCATGCCACTCCAAGCAAAGGCAAATTCATCTTGAGTCCAGTTATAGGGAGGCAAGGAATCGTACTGATAATATCTTAAGATAAAACCTAATCCAGTAATTAATACACCCAGAAATAGACGGTAATCAAACTTTTCAAAATTCTTAAATGGAAAATCTCGTTGCAGCATTATTCTGAAATTGGCTCGCTATTTATCTTTTGGGGTGAACCCGCGCTATTGTATCATGGTTTGACGGTTAAATTTTTTGGCAAACCCAGATCGATTAAATACCCGATTATCGAGGTTAAGTCATCTCGATAATTTCTCCTTCGTAAATTCTCAGGGATATCAAAGGGCAAACTCATCTTTATAGCCAACTCTAGGCAAGGGACTCATTTCTGGCAGAAAAGTTCCCCCTTTCTCCCCACTAAACTATAACTTAAGAGATTGACATTACCATCAGCAATATGCTAAAAAACATTAGCTTAAGTAGGGAGGCACAATTATTTGTAGGATAGGTTAGCGGTAGCGTAACATAATCGGGCGTTGGGTTTCATGCTTCAACCCAACCTACGTTCATCTTATATTTAATTCCACCCACCTACTTGATAGCCGAGTACCAACAATTACCCCGTTAAAAATCCCTATATTTTCCCCTAAAGCCAACATCTTTACCTTAGTTGCCAACATGATTCGTCAGTTAAATTATTCTAGAGTTTGGTTGTTATTAATTCTTATTTTTGCCCTTTTCCTGCGTCTAAATGCCGCTTTCTCTTATCCTAATATTCTCTGGCCGGATGAAATTTTTCAGACCTTAGAACAGGGTCATCGACTAGCTTTTGGTAATGGGATGATACCTTGGGATTTTCGGGACGGGATTCGTTCTTGGTTATTTCCGGGCATTCTTGGCGGGATTATGAAGTTAACTGCTGGTTTTTCCGAGGGCTCCAGTGGCTATCTGGCCAGCGTCAAGATTTTCCTCAGTTTACTATCTTTAATCCCCGTTTGGATCGGATTCTCGATCGCCTACGAAAGCATCGGTTTGGCCGGCGCTATCCTAACCGGCGGTATTTGTGCGATTTGGTTTGAATTTATCTATTTTGCCCCGAAAGCCTTCACCGAAGTTATGGCCGCTTATTCCCTGCTAGTCGGCGTTTATTTAGGATGCTACGGCAAAAATCCCCCCTCTCGTCAGCGACTGTATTGGACGGGGTTTTTCTACGGATTGACCACCTATCTTCGATTTCATTTACTGCCTGCCATAGCCATCGCCCTCATTTATCAAGTTAGACAAAAAAATTTTCCACAATTACTGCCCCTTGCCCTCGGTTTTATCGGTCCGGTTTTGCTGGGGGGTGCTTTAGACGCTTTCACTTGGTCCACCCCCTTCCAATCGATTTGGAAACTGATCTGGATTAATATTTTTGAAGGAAAATTTAATAGTTTTGGCGTATCCCCCTGGCAGCAATATTTTACTTGGTTAGCCCTCAATTGGTCTTGGTGGCTGTTTCCGATCCTCGTCTTCTGTGCAATCGCTGCTCGTCGTCACTGGATTCTCGCCCTTCTGGCCCTAGTTATTATCCTCTCTCACAGCTTTTTAGGTCACAAAGAATATCGCTATATGTTCCCTGCCCTACCACTAATTATTATTCTCGCTGGTTTGGGGACTGCCACTCTCGTCTCGCGTTTATCGTTAATGCGAGGTTCCCTCGCCGGCAAAACTATCGTTATTTTTAGTAGTTTACTTCTTTGGGCTTTTCTCTCTTGGTTGTTGGCGGCGCGTTTTAATACCGACCAGACTTTTAATTTCGGACCGCCTTGGCAAAAACCGGGCTATACTCACTGGCAAACCCACGGCGGACAATTACAAGCCTATCAGTATTTAAGTAGCGAGAAAAAACTGTGCGGTTTAGGAGTAAAAGGATTGGCGTGGCAGTACACGGGGGGATACGCTTACTTACACCAAGATGTACCGATTTATTTCCTTAAAGATAACCAAAATTTCGAGGAACTACAACCTTATTTTAATTATCTATTATTTAACCAAGACACTGCCGCGGTCGGAGATTATCAACGGGATAAATGCTTTAACGGAACTTGCGTTTACAGGCGCTCGAACTCTTGTCAAGTTAACCCGAATTATCATATCAATCAGTATCTCAAAGAAGCTGGCGAGTAGGATAATATATCTCTGGCAAACTTGCTAAATTTGTCAAAAATAAGTCTAAAAAGCAGAGAAAAAATTTTAATTATGTAAGCGGGATAACTTCGATCATGAAAAAAGTTAAAATCTTGCCAATTTACCTAAGTTTTCTAATTTTAATCTATATAATTTCTGTCATGACGGTCAACCTCTCCTCTTTCCCCGGATTGCACGGAGATGAGGCTTGGTTTGGAATTAATGCTGGGGAAATCCTCCACCACTATTTTGATTGAATACTGTCCCCATTGTCTAGATTTTCCCAAATCTTGGAAAATTATCTAAGGAAGTTACCGCGAATCTATCATTATTAAAAACAAATCATCCACACAAATCCTCAGCTTAATTTTGATAAAAGCCAATAATAAGCTGACTTTAAAACTCAAAACTTTTGGTAAATATCTTGACAAATGATCCCGATCGAGGGTATTATTGGCGTGGTTTTGGTAAAAATATCCAACAGCCAGAGACTCCCTAGACTAACTTAGTAAAATTAATTCCTCCCTATTGATAGATGAAAATCAAGAAATATCTTAAGTTCTGGAAATATCCTCGCTTAGTTGATGAACGAGAGACTTTAATTGAAGAACGAGATTCTCTCAAAGATCATCTGAAGAGTTTGAATCAAGAAAAACAAGAAATGATTCGGGAAAAAAATGCTCTTTATGAAAGATTAGGTCAGTTATCCTTAACCATTCCCGAACTGCAAGAAATTAGTCCGAAACTTCTCGATATTAGCGTGATCAAAAATAAGGCCCGCCAGTTTCGAGTCCAATTAGATGCCGAAAAAGAAAAACTGGCTCCCGACAATTTTGGCTGGTATCCTTACAACACTTTAACCTGCTTCGAGATTCTCGAATTACTATTAACAGGTAAAAACCGTTTTCTACTAGAATTAATCTCGGAAAAACCGATTGTTGATATTGGTTGTGCCGATGGCGATCTGGCGTTTTTTCTGGAATCTTTGGGCTGTAAAGTACAGGTGGTTGACTACGCTCCTACTAACTTTAATCTGATGCAAGGAGTTAAACTGCTCAAAACTGCTCTTTCTTCCTCTGTGGAGATTCATGATGTTAACTTAGATTCCCAGTTTCTGCTTCCCGAAAAAAGCTATAGTTTAGTCATCTTCTTAGGAATTTTATACCATCTCAAAAATCCCTACTATGCCCTCGAAACCTTAGCGAAATCTGCCAATTATTGCCTGATTAGCACCCGCGTCACTAAGTTTAATACGGTGAGTAATACCGCTAATCGAGTCGATCTTTCCGCGATTCCTCTAGCCTATTTACTCGATGAACTAGAAGCAAATAATGATTCTACCAACTATTGGATCTTTTCTAATGCCGGGTTACGCCGAATTTTACAGCGAACCGGCTGGGAAATTTGCGATTATATAACAGTAGGTAATACCGAAAACTCCGATCCCGCCAGTCGTGACGGCGATGAAAGAGCCTATTGTTTAGTAAAAAGTCGTTTCTATCAAGATTAGAAATGCCTAAATATCAGACCAGTCTCCTAAAAACATGAACTATCCCCCTAATCCCCTCTTAAACCGACGTAGTTTGCTGAAATTAGCGGCCCTAGCCGGAGGAAGTGCCGGACTAGCTACCCTTCTCTCCTCTCGGCTCAGTTATTCTGCCGACCAAAACCAAGCTAGTGCCGAGAATATAGAGGCAATAGAGGAATTTTTGCGGCAAATTCGCCCAGTAGATTCGCAAAATCTCCAGTGGACAGAATATAGCTTTGAAACAGTCACCGTTGATCGTCAAGGGCAAATTATCGATCGCCGTCAGGGTAGCGCTCGCTCCTGGCGCGAACCTTTAGGCAACGGCAGCGAACTAGAAATGGTGGCTATTCCGGGGGGCAGTTTTCTACGAGGCTCGAAAAATGAGGAAAAAGGCGATCATACTAGCAGTGAAAAACCAGAAAATTCCCTGACGACGGCGGCTTTTTTTCTGAGCAAATACCCGATCACCCAAGCACAATGGCGAGCGATCGCCCAACTACCCAAAATTAATCTCGAACTCAACCCGGCGCCCTCCTTTTTCCAAGGCGATAACTTGCCTGTTGAGAGAGTCTCCTGGTACGAGGCGATCGAATTTTGTCAAAGACTCTCCCGATCCACCGGCAAAGATTACCGACTAGCGAGTGAATCACGCTGGGAATACGCCTGTCGCGCCGGTACAACCACCCCCTTTTACTGCGGGGAAACCCTCACCAGCGAGCGGGCCAATTACTTTGCCGTCTATGATCCCTACGCGGAAGAACCAGCCAGCGCCTATCTGGCCAGGACTACCCCGGTGGGCAGTTTCGCCCCCAATAATTTCGGTCTTTACGATATGCACGGCAACGTGGGCGAATGGTGCGCCGATAGCTGGCACCGCAATTACGAGGGAACCCCGCCCCTGGATGGTAGTGTTTGGTTAGACAGGGATACTCGCTTGCAGCCCCGTTATCGTTCCGCCCGTTTAGTGCGAGGGGGCAGTTGGGGCGATGAAGCCAGGCACCTACGCAGTGCCAATCGCACCTTTTGCCTTCCCGATCAACACCACAGTGTCTTGGGTTTACGAGTCATGGCCGATAGTATCGGTTAATCAATGCTTGTGTCCGCCCAAGAGACGACAAAGGTATGGTTCAATAGGTTAGGTTGCCAAAAGCATTCAGAATCTTCTGCCGTTGTCAGTGCGTCTGTAGCTAAATCAACCGCGAGTGAGGTCAAATTTTTCATGAAGATACAGCAGTCTCATCTTTTCTTAACTCCCCCCACAGGAGATCTACAGGTACCTTTATCTCCTCCTCCCCCGGACGACGGCAATTTAGAAGAAGAAAAAAATTATTCTCTCAGCCTGTCTCTAGTCATTCCCACCTACAATGAACGGCAAAATATCGTTCAATTAGTCAACATTCTCAGTCAAATACTGGACGAAGCCCTTCCCAACGATTACGAACTGATCGTTGTCGATGATAATAGTCCCGATCGCACTTGGGAAGTCGCCGCGTCTTTAATCGCTGAATATCCCCAGCTGCGAGTGCTGCGCCGGGAGGGAGAAAAAGGCCTATCCTCGGCAGTGGTACGGGGGTGGCAAGTGGCACGGGGCGACATCCTTGGGGTCATCGATGCCGATTTACAGCATCCCCCGGAAGTGTTATTAAAATTATTCGAGCAAACCAGAGCCGGAGCCGATCTCGCCCTGGCTAGTCGCCATGTGGAAGGGGGTGGAGTCAGCCAATGGAGTCTGACTCGACGCTTCCTCTCCCGGGGGGCGCAGCTGTTGGGATTAGTCATTCTGCCTAACGTGGTGGGACGGGTATCGGATCCGATGAGTGGCTATTTCATGGTTAATCGACAAGCGATCGCGGGCCCGATCTTAAACCCGATGGGCTATAAAATTCTCCTCGAAGTTATCGGCCGCGGCAATATCGACCGGATCGCCGAAGTGGGTTACGTTTTCCAAGAGCGTCAAGACGGTGAAAGCAAAGTCACCTGGCAACAATACATCGAATATATCCTGCACTTGCTGAAATTGCGTTCCCGCGGTCGTTTCGGTGGCCTGAAAAGGCGTTGGCAATTCCCCCTCGCTCGCTTTCTTCGCTTTAGTTTAGTCGGGTTTAGTGGCGTATTCGTCGATATGGCTATCTTTTATCTCCTCAGCGATCCCACTACCCTCGCTTGGGGAGTAACTCGCAGTAAGATTATCGCCGCCGAGGTGGCCATTATTAATAATTTTCTCTGGAACGATCGCTGGACTTTTGGCGATTTGTCCACCGGCCAAAATCAGTGGCAGCAGCGTTGCAAACGTTTTCTTAAATTTAATCTTATTTGTTTGGCCGGTTTGATCCTCAACGTCCTGCTCTTAAACTTTTTCTTCAATGTCTTACATATTAATCGCTATATTGCTAACTTAATAGCGATCGCTATAGTTACCGTTTGGAACTTCTGGATGAATTTAAAACTCAGTTGGCGTGTGACGGAGGTTAAACCCGAAAAGTCCGGCAAGCCATAGGAAAACCAGGGAAAACTTGGCCTCTAGTGCCGCAAACCCTTTTTAACTCTCGTTCAACCTCTGGCAGCATTAATTCTCGGGACTTAAAAGCGGCCCAGGGTCAACAGGAAACCGATTACTGGAGATTAAGTCTCAAAGAGGGGATGGAATGGCTTAATCAAAATGCCGCCGCTAATTCTACCATTGTCGTCGCTGACCCAATCTTTGCGGCGGAAATGGTACAAGACTACCAAAAAAACTTGACGATGATCGAAATGACTGCTATTCCGCCGATTTCCCTGCAAAACTACCGTATCGCTGCGATTATTCCCTGTCACAACGAAGAACTAACGATCGCTAAAGTGGTCTCCCAATTTCAAACTTTTCTGCCAGAAGCGGCAATTTATGTCTATAACAACCGCTCTAGCGATGATACCGTGACCGAGGCCCTCAAAGCGGGGGCGATCGTGCGTCAGGAAATCCAACCGGGAAAAGGCAATGTTGTCCGGCGGATGTTTGCCGATATCGAAGCGGATATCTATATTCTCATCGATGGTGATGATACCTACGAAATTGCGGCAGTACGACGCTTAATTGAACGAATGCTGCGGGAACAGTTAGATATGGTGGTCGGTGCGCGTCGGGAAGCGGCAAAATCCTCCCAGGCTTATCGTCCCGGTCATCGCGCCGGTAATCTATTTTTAACAGGATTGGTGAAATTTCTGTTTGGAGCGCGTTTAATCGATATGCTCTCCGGTTATCGCGTCTTTTCTCGTCGTTTCGTCAAATCTTTTCCCGCTTTGTCCAATGGTTTCGAGATTGAAACCGAGTTAACTATCCACGCTTTAGAATTAAAAATTCCCTTCGCTGAAGAACCAACCCTCTACGGGGAACGTCCAGAAGGTTCCCAAAGTAAGTTAAAAACTTTTCAAGATGGCTGGCGGGTATTGGGAACCGCTATCCTACTATTTAAAGAAATTCGTCCTTTTCTCTTTTTTAGCCTTGTCTCGCTGATTTTGGCGGTTATTTCCCTCCTCTTAGCGATCCCCGTCCTGTTTGAATACCTCGAAACTGGCTTAGTACCACGTTTTCCCACCGCTATTTTATCGGCCTCGATCATGCTTTTAGCCTTTTTAAGTTTGACCTGTGGCATGATCCTCGATTCCGTCTCCCGGGGACGAAAAGAGATGAAACGAATGGCTTATCTAGCTAACAGTTGGCTGAAAGGTTAGGGAAAAAGTTCACTAAACATACAGGTCTAGGTAACATCTGGGGTTAAACCGTCTCTAACTGTTGCAGCACGGAGGAGGGTTTTTTGTCAATAAATTCCGCCGGCGAAATTTGATATTTAATCAGATTGGCTAATTCCTGTAGTTGGCTGATGGCTTCCGCACCTTCGAGTTTCATTAACTCTCGATCATCGCGCATTTCTGTCCAGGTGATGCCGTAATCGGACACGAGAAACCGAATTAGATGGGTTTCACCCAATCCGACCATAAAGGATGCGCTGTTCATTTGACCGCCACAGGTGTAGCAAGATGCTAGATAACCTTGATTTTCTAGTGCGATCGCTAAGGCCTGTAAATCCATGACTAAGTCTTTCACCAGTTGGCGATGCTGTTCTGCAAGTCGTTTAAACACAATGTTCCTCCTGACAACACTCCTCAATTATAAAACCTTAATACTTTTTTAAGATTCTTTTTTGAGAAAATAAGATATGTGAACCAGGTTTTTTTACGGATGTTAAGTAACAAAATGTAAAGAACCCGATACCTAGAGTAGCGTGAATTCCTGATATCGCCAAGTATATGTAAGTACAAAGCTACCAGTTTATCCGTCTTTCTACCCCCTCGATCCCAACTATTCCCATCATGCCTATTTTTAAAGTTTTTGACATCCTCGCCGCCGTAAAACGGACGGTGATTCCCAAACCTCACGATTTAGGTTTCTGCTTCTTTCCCTTGCGGGGTTCCGCACCTGCCTTAACAGATTTACTCTGTTCTGGTCTTATGGTCGCTCTACAGACTGA
>NZ_SFBZ01000211.1:0-7767 GCF_007095495.1 Microcystis sp. M_QC_C_20170808_M9Col
CGGCTAGTCTTTTCGTATAGGTTCGTTTCTTGGCGACAAAATCTAACTCTTCGCTAAAGGGTTTCTGACAATTACCGCACTTAAATTGACGACGATTAACCTGTAGGTACACTGGTTGTCCTGAGATTGGTAAATCTTTGACTAAATGTCGATGATTTTGGTGTAGTTTATCGCTCTCTAACCCACAATGAGGACAGGTTGCTTTTTTATTTTTCGATTCGACTGGTCAAACTATACCGATATTTTCTAGGTGTCGATAGCCTTGAATACAGGTTCCTTGTAGGTTCAAAAATTTGTCAAGTATCATAAGTAAAATAATCTCGTTTTTGGCTATTATATCAAATCTTAACTCAATTGTCTATCTTTTGGCATTAACCTGTTTGTGCTTTAAGTCCTTCCCTGTATGGATTTCAGCTACTTTTGAGCTTAGGTACTCTCATCGAATTTTATTTTAAGTTAATTATTTGCATAACAATTCCCGAAGAGCCGATATTTTTAACTCCTTCTTCTCCTAATTGATTAGATATTTTGAGAATTTTTAAAACTATATTGATAATCTAATCCGACAGCTACTGTCGCCTTTTTGATTGTCTATCCTAAAGATATTTTACCTAACCAGTGCCATCTTCTTGTTGCCACTGAGTCTTGACTGGTTCTGTATTTATCTTTCGGTTCCTCTGAACTTAGATGTTCGGATAAGTACGCTTTCTTGGGCATTTTATCTCCTCGTCCTTACTCGTCTTATTATAGGATTTGCTATTACCCCTCGCTCAAATTTGTGCTACTATGGAAGGCAATATCGAGGATTTAATTTCTTTGTCTCCTAGTGCTGGTCATTGGAAAATCCTTGATAATTACTACAAAAAGTTATGAAGATAAGCTGAAGGATTCCTCGTTTATAATTATTAGGTATGAATAATGTTATTGACCATGATCGTTTATTTAAGGAATTAATTGCGACTTTTTTTGTTGAATTTATTCAGTTGTTTTTTCCTGAGATTATCAATTATTTAGAGCCTAATCAGATCACATTTTTAGACAAAGAAGTCTTTACCGATGTCACGGAAGGAGAAAAGTATGAAAGTGATTTAGTCGCCCAAGTGCAATTTCGAGGACAATCATCATTTTTCTTAATTCATCTAGAAGCACAGTCTAGCTCTCAACCGGAATTTAATCGGCGAATGTTTACTTATTTCGCTCGTCTGCATCAAAAATTTACCTTACCAGTTTATCCGATTGTCATATTCTCCTATGATCGTCCGCAAAAAGAAGCAATTCGTCAATACAAAATTGAGTTTCCTGAATTAAAAGTGTTAGAATTTAACTATCAAGTTGTCCAGTTAAATCGCTTGCATTGGCGAGATTTTATTAATCAACCTAATCCCGTCGCCGCCGCTTTGATGGCCAAGATGAAAATTGCCCCTCGGGATAGAGCAAAAGTTAAGGCACAATGTCTAAGATTATTGGTAACATTAAGATTAGATGCTGCTAGAATGCAATTGATTTCAGGCTTTGTCGATACCTATCTCAATCTCAACTCGTCCGAGGAGATAGAATTTCAACAGGAGATTAGCACATTTATTCAACCCGAACAGGAGGGAGTTATGCAGATTACCACCAGTTGGATGCGCCGCGGTTTAGAACAGGGTTTAGAACAGGGTTTAGAACAGGGTTTAGAACAGGGTTTAGCAAGAGAAAGAAATCTAATTGTTCGTCTGATTAAACGTAAGTTAGGAGCTATTGATGTGGCTCTAGAGAGTCGGATTATGACCTTGAATATTGATGATCTGGAACGAGCGGGGGAAGCTTTATTGGATTTTTCGACATGGGAGGATTTAACTAATTGGTTAAATGCTTTAGATGCTTAGTATTTTTCTCTTAAACTTCACATAAGGCTAGGTATGGATATGAGTATAACTTTTGAAAATGCCATCCAACAAACTCAAGATTTACTAAGTCAAATTGAGTTTTTAGATGCCAATACAATCACTCAGAAATTTACTGAGTTAGTCTCGACAGAAAATGGAGCCAGAGGATTTTTTGTTACTTACTTAACTAGCGATTTATCCCCTACGGAATATCCTATTTTAGAAGTCATCACTGCTTTAAAAACTTCCCCGATATTGGTCAATGAATTATTAGTCAAAAATCTGGCTATGTCCACGGCAATGGTCATCTATCATCGCGGTCAAGGGGACGAAGAAAACGCCCGAGGTTCTGAGAAAGTCCAAGAAAAAACTGGTCAACTAATTAAGCAGTTATTATCGCCTGCCTTGGAGGAAAAATTACAACAATTAGCCACCAGTTTAAACGCAGGACAAGGAGAATATCAAGCCTTTCTAGAGCGCTGGGGATATGACGATTGCCAACGTCAAGCGATCGCAGAAATCATTCAAGCTTTTCTCCACTAACTAGCTGATTTTTTGCCAAAGCCTTAGCCAGAAATAGGGACCGTTCGTCCCAAGCAATTAACTCTTGTTTGGGGCTAAAATGGCTTATTGAAGCCAATCCCCAGCAAAGGCGTTAACCTGGGGGAGTTTTGGCATAGCCGCAACAAAATCAAGGCATTTAACCACTGTACTGGTATTTCCTAGTCAACTTTTGGGAGAGAAAACCCCAAGCCGATGATGGGATTTGAACCCACGACCAATTGATTACGAATCAACTACTCTACCACTGAGCTACATCGGCACATTGCCAATTTCCGATTATATCACGGACAATAGATACAGAGCTAGAAAAATTTTTTTATGAGCAAATCCCCTCGACTCGATCCCCAAAAATACGCCCGCTTGAAAGCGGAAGCGGCCAATCCCTACCGAGGTCTGCGGCAGTTTATCTATCTCGGTTTAGGGGCCTCTGGTTTTATTGGTGCGGTGGTTTTTCTGGCCCAATTAGCGGCAGGTAGGGACGTAGCCACCGCCTTACCCAATTTTGCCCTACAAATCGGTGTGGTGGCCCTGATGATTTGGTTATTTCGTCGGGAGAAAAAAGCTGGCGGTTGAGGGAGTAGCCACCGATAGCCAAAACAGTCTCTTCCCCTGAAGAATAAAAGTTAACATTAACTCCAGTCTTTTCGTGTTATGATCGAGCCGAGAGTCAAGATTGGTGTTCAAGTTCGTTTTCAGTATTAACTCGGTAAGTCTTTTACTTTAGTATTGTTCGGCTTCTCCCTGAATTTTGTGTCTCCACACCGTTTCGAGTATTGTTCGAGGATTCAAGTATTATGTCTATTTTTGTTGGTAATCTCTCTTACGAGATTTCCCAAGATGATCTGGTCGATGTCTTTACAGACTACGGCAAGGTCCAAAGAGTCCATATTCCCGTTGACAAAGAGACAGGCCGCAAACGCGGTTTTGCCTTCGTGGAAATGGAAAATAAAGGCCAGGAGGGTGCCGCGATTGCCGCACTGGATGGTGCTGAATGGATGGGGCGAGCAATTAAAGTTAACCAGGCCCGCGATCGTGAAGAGCGCACGCCCTTCAATGGTGGTGGTGGTGACAGAAAAAAACGCTATTAAGCTTTTTTTGTGAATAATTGTGGGAGGGTGGACAGGGTTCACCCTTTTTTTGTCGTTAATTAGGGTTTGCGGCAAAAAGTTTTTCGTGGGGGCAGGGTGTAGCCCCCCCAACCCCCCCGACATCGGGGGGGTGGGGTGTGGGGTGTGGGGTTTTACCCATTTTCAGGGGGTCAGTTACCTAATTTTCAGGGAAAAAGTACCTGAATTTTACCCCCGATCACTCCAAGGGTCAGCACTTTTTGAGGTAAAAAAAGTCTAAAAACCTTATCTAACAAGGTTTTTAGATTTATTCAGCCAACCCCAAGTAAAGTATAAGGGATATCGTCATCAGATTCTGATCGGCGATCGACTCTTTCTGTGTTATGATCGAGGCGAGAGTCAAGATTAGTGTTCAAGTTCGTTTCCAGTATTAATCTGGTAAGTTTTTTACTTTAGTATTGTTCGGCTTCTCCCTGAATTTTGTGTCTCCACACCGTTTCGAGTATTGATCGAGGATTCAAGTATTATGTCTATTTTTGTTGGTAATCTCTCTTACGACATTTCCCAAGATGATCTGGTCGAGGTCTTTACAGACTACGGCAAGGTCCAAAGAGTCCATATTCCCGTTGACAAAGAGACAGGCCGCAAACGCGGTTTTGCCTTCGTGGAAATGGAAAATAAAGCCCAGGAAGGTGCCGCGATTGCCGCACTGGATGGTGCTGAATGGATGGGGCGAGCAATTAAAGTTAACGAAGCCCGCGAGCGTGAAGAGCGCACGCCCTTCAATGGTGGTGGTGGTGACAGAAAAAAACGCTATTAAGCTTTTTTTGTGAATAATTGTGGGAGGGTGGATAGGGTTCACCCTTTTTTTGGTGTCAATTGCGATCGCTACTCGGCTCAAAACCAATAGAAATCTAAATGTCTGAGTCTCTCCAAAAGGTAACAAGTAAACTATAAAGGATATCGTCATCAGAATCTGATCGGCGATCGACTCCCGAATATATGGACAACAAAAACCCATGGAGACAACCTATACCCTAGCTGATGGGACTGAAGCACTTCAATGCCCCACTTTAGTTGAAGACGATCGCACGGGCATGAGTCCCGAAACCCTAAAACGGGCTTTTCTGGACAATCTATTTTATTTGCAAGGGGTTAACCGCACTAATGCCAGTCCCTACAATTACTATGTCGCCCTTGCCTACACCGTTCGCGATCGCCTGCTGCGTCGTTTTCTGAAATCCACCGACACCTACAAACAAGAAAAAGTTAAACTCGTCTGCTATTTCTCCGCCGAATTTCTCATGGGGCGGTATTTAGGCAATAATCTCGCTAATTTGGGTATTTACGACCTAATCAAAGAGACGATCGAGGAATTAGGTCTTGATTTTGAGGAAATTATCGAACAGGAACCAGATCCCGGCCTCGGAAACGGCGGTTTAGGGCGTTTAGCGGCTTGTTTCCTCGATTCCCTCGCTTCCCTAGAAATTCCCGCCATCGGTTACGGTATCCGCTACGAATTTGGCATTTTCCATCAAATGATCCAAGACGGTTGGCAGGTGGAAATCCCCGATAACTGGCTACGCTTCGGCAATCCTTGGGAATTACCCCGTCCCGATGAAAGTGTGGAAGTAAAACTGGGTGGCCGGACGGAAATCTATCACGATGATAAGGGACAGGAACGGGTACAATGGCTGCCGGAACGTCGGGTTTTAGCCATTCCCCACGATACCCCCGTCCCGGGTTACAAAACCAACACGGTTAACGCTTTGCGTCTCTGGAAAGCAGAAGCGAGTGAATCGTTTAATTTTGAGGCTTTTAACGCCGGGTTATACGATCAATCCGTGGCCGAAAAAATGGACGCGGAAACCATTTCTAAAGTCCTTTATCCCAACGATAATACCCCCGCCGGTCGCGAATTACGTCTCGCCCAACAATACTTTTTTGTGGCCGCTTCCCTGCAAGATTTAATTCGCATTCACCTAAAAAGCCACAAAAATCTGCAAAACTTCCACGAAACCGCCGCTATTCAACTGAACGATACTCACCCCGCCATTGCGATCGCTGAGTTAATGCGTTTGTTAGTGGATGAAAACGGCTTAGAATGGTCAAAAGCTTGGACAATTACCCAAAAAACCTTCGCTTATACCAATCATACCCTATTGCCGGAAGCCCTGGAACGTTGGTCGGCGGATTTACTTGGCAAACTGCTGCCCCGACATCTAGAAATTATCTACCTGATCAATCACTTTTTCCTTGAGGATGTGCGGACTTGGTTTCCCGATAACGAGGAATTATTGGGCAAATTGTCGATAGTTGAAGAAGCTGGTTGGGGTAATAAACAAATTCGCATGGCTAATTTAGCCTGTGTGGGTAGTCACTCGATTAACGGAGTCGCCGCTTTACACACAGAGTTACTGCAAAAGGACACCCTGAAAGAGTTTGCCATGCTCTGGCCGGAAAAATTCTACAATAAAACCAATGGTGTCACCCCGCGCCGGTGGATTTTATTGAGCAATCCCCAATTATCGGCACTATTTACCGAAAAAATCGGCGATAATTGGTTAAAAGACCTGAAGGAATTGCGAAAACTGGAACAATACCTTGATGATCCCGAATTCCGTCAGCGTTGGTATGAAATTAAACAGGCGAATAAGGCCGATTTAGCGGCTTATATGCTGAAAACCCGCAATATCGAGGTGGATGTTAATTCGATTTTCGATGTGCAGGTAAAACGGATTCACGAATACAAACGCCAACATCTGGCAGTTCTGCACATTATCGCCCTTTACAATCGCATTAAACAGAACCCTCAGATCGATATCGTGCCGCGCACTTTTATCTTTGGTGGTAAGGCAGCCCCCGGTTACTTTATGGCGAAGTTAATTATTAAGTTAACTAATGCTGTAGCTGAAATTGTTAATAAGGATCCTGATGTCAGAGGTCGTTTAAAAGTGGTTTTCCTGCCTAACTTTAACGTTTCTTTGGGTCAACGCATCTATCCGGCGGCGGATCTGTCCGAACAGATTTCTACGGCGGGTAAGGAAGCTTCCGGAACCGGTAATATGAAGTTTGCCATGAATGGCTCCCTCACCATCGGGACTCTGGACGGCGCTAATATCGAAATTCGCGAGGAAGCAGGGGCAGAAAATTTCTTCCTTTTTGGCTTGACAGCAGAAGAAGTTTATGCTAAGAAGGCCCACGGTTATGAACCGATGAGCTATTACAAAAATAATCGCGAATTGAAGGGAGTGATCGATCGAATCAAGAGTGGTTATTTTAGCCATGGTGACCAGGAATTATTCAGGCCGATCGTTGATTCTCTCCTCTACGATGACCAGTATATGCTTTTAGCTGATTATCAATCCTACGCTGATTGTCAGGAACAGGTAGGTGAAGCTTATCGCGATCGGGACAAGTGGACGCGGATGTCGATTCTCAACTCGGTTCGTATGGCGAAATTCTCTAGCGATCGCACGATCTGGGAATATTGTCAAGAGATTTGGAAAGTTAATCCAGTCAAGATTAGTTTAGAGGATTAAAAAACTCGGTCAAGTTCGGGTTTAGTCCTTGACTAGCCCGAATTCTGGAACCGTAGCCCCAAAAATGCTTTGTGAAAAGGATGAAATTTATTATTTTTTGCTATCCAAAAACTGGGTCAACACTTTTGAGTTTTAGGGTGAATGATTCGGGGAGCTTTTTGATTATGAGGAAAAATATAAATGTCAGTAATAATTGAACAAAACCTAGGGGAAATTTTAGCTCAAATTAATCACAAATTAGAGAATTTACAAAAAGATGTTACAGACATCAAAATTGAGTTAACAGAAGCTAAGGGGGAAAGACAGGTATTAAAGGTGGAAATCGATAACCTGAAGCAAGATGTTAAGGCAATTAAAGGTTCACAACAGGCTCAAATTTGGACATTAATTGGTATTTTAATTACGGCGGTAGGAGGGTTTTTAGTGGCAGTGGGTAGGTTTGTTATTTCGGGTAATCCTTAATTGCAATACCGTCTAAACCATGATTGAGAGTGATTGAATGATCGACTATGATTAGATTGTCTTTAGACAATCCAATGTCTAAACTATGATGAGAATGATTGAATGATAGACTATGACTAGGTTATCCTTCTTCAGGATGGTTTTAGGGAGCAAGTCAGTTTTGTCAGAACATAAATACTATTCAATAGCTAAAGACTGTTATTTAGGTAAGCACAGCGGTGTTTAAGCACTTGAGGGATATTTTCTTCATTCCACTGGGCTCCA
>NZ_SFBZ01000212.1:0-38306 GCF_007095495.1 Microcystis sp. M_QC_C_20170808_M9Col
TAGGGGCTGCTGAAAAAGTTTTTCGTGGGGGCAGGGTGTGGGGTGTGGGGTGTGGGGTGTGGGGTTTTACCCATTTTCAGGTGGTCAATTACCTAATTTTCAGGGAAAAAATCCCTAAAATTTCCCCCCAATCACTCCAATGGTAGGCACTTTTTCAGGGAAAAAAAGTCTAAAAGCCTTATCCAACAAGGTTTTTAGATTTATTCAGCAAACCCTAGATAGTAGATAGTAGGTTGGGTTATGGGATAAAGATTAGTAAGCCCCATAGTTGCCCCTTGCTAGGGGGATTTTTGGGCTGGAAAATAACGTTCGCCCCCAGTCCAGCCAAGACCATCTAAATGGAACCCGTGGTCGAGAAAAATCGGAAAAACAGCCCTAGGGTTGCTGGCGAGTGCTATAAAGGTAGATAGTCATCTCGATCGCCTACTTGTCCTAACTATGCCACGCACTCAACGTAACGATAATTTTATTGATAAATCTTTTACCGTCATGGCGGATATCATTTTAAAGATGCTCCCCGCCAATAAAAAAGCCAAGGAAGCCTTTGTTTATTACCGTGATGGGATGTCTGCCCAAGCTGACGGCGAATACGCCGAAGCCCTCGATAATTACTATGAGGCTTTAACATTAGAAGAGGATCCTAACGATCGCAGTTATATCCTCTACAATATCGGCATTATCCACGCTAGTAACGGCGAGCATGAAAAGGCTCTGGAATACTACGAAGAAGCTATCCAACTTAATCCCAGAATGCCCTCCGCTTTGAATAATATCGCCGTTATTTACCATTTTCAAGGGGAAAAAGCCAGAGAAGACGGACAACAGGCCGAAGCGGAAGCACTCTACGACAAAGCGGCAGAATACTGGAAACAAGCCATCCGATTAGCCCCCAATAACTACATTGAAGCCCAAAACTGGCTGAAAATCACCGGGCGATCGGAAATTGATGTTTTCTTTTAAATTGAGGAGTCGGTCGTCAGGAGACAGGAGTCGGTCGTCAGGAGATAGGAGACGGGAGACGGGAGATTATTTTTATTTATTCTCCCCACACCCCACACCCCACACCCCACACCCCACACCCCACACCCATCTCCCTGCTCCCCACACCCCACACCCCACACCCCACACCCCACACCCCACACCCCATTTCTCCCATGATCGATCAAGCTACAGTTGAAAAAATCGCCCATTTAGCCCGTTTAGAGATTAATAGCGGCGAAGAAGAACAATTTGCCCTGCAATTAAGCGGGATACTGGATTATTTCGAGCAGTTAAGCGAATTAGACACGGAAAATGTGCCACCCACCACGCGAGCGATCGAAATTCAAAATATCACTCGCGCCGATGGTAATAGACTTTATCCCGATCACGAGGTCTTAGTGCAGGAATCGCCGGCTCCAGAAGGGGATTATTTCCGGGTTCCCCGTATTCTCAACACCGACGAAGAGTGAATTAGTGATCAGTGATCAGATGTGAGTTTTCAGTTTACTGTTTACTGATCACTGTTTACTGTTTACTGATCACTGATTTAGATGCCATCTAGGGTTTTTGCTGCTATCTTGGACTAAGATCAGACCTAGCAATGGAGACATAATATAATGATCGCATCTCAAGATGTGGCACCATTTCAGCTTATTTCGACCGTAGAATCGGCAGCAACAGAATTTAGACCTTGGGGTTCTTTCACCACTCTAGAAGAAGGTCTTGGTTATAAAATCAAGCGAATTGAAGTGAATCCGGGTCATCGTCTCAGTTTACAGATGCACTACCATCGCAGTGAACACTGGATTGTGGTTTCGGGAACGGCAAAAGTCACCTGTGGAGATAACGAAGAAATTCTCGGAGCCAATCAGTCCACTTATGTGCCGCAGTGTACGGCTCACCGTCTGGAAAACCCCGGGGTGATCAAATTGGTATTAATCGAAGTGCAGAATGGGGAATATTTAGGAGAGGATGATATAGTCCGTTTTCAGGATGATTATGCTCGCCATCAGAGCTAAGACCGTGTTTAGGGAGACAGAAAGGCAAGAAACTATATTTTCGCCCCAAAAACCTTTTGAGGTTAGTCTGCCTGACTGTCTTCCCTGCTGTCAAGGCTTGTCAAGTTCTAGAAAAATTTTCTTTTCGGGCCGGGTAGCGGTTTTCCTCCATGGCAGAAAAATAAACTTCCCCTAGGCCCTGTGTGGGAAGCTTGAGGAAAGCTGGGCTAGGGGAAATAATTTATTCCTTTGCTGGATTAACTTTAGCATATAACTCTCATTTGTCAGGACTATAACAGCCAGATGTCAATTCTGTGACAAATGCGAGTTTTCAGTTTACTGATTGCTGGTGACTGATTACTGGTTACTGTCGTCCACTTATTTTCTGAGAATTCTAGAGGTACTTGTAAATATTTGTTACAAGGAGACGCGGAAAAATCTGAGGACAGGGAGACAAGAAAGGATTATCGACGGGGATCAAGGATTTCAGTAGGAAACTAGATTGGGGATCAAGGGAAACCGATTGTAAAGTTTTCGATACCTCTTGGCGATTTTTGTAATAGTTCGATACATATAACATAGATGATCAGCGATGATTGTAAATTTATATTGCGAATAGCTCATCTTCTTCGGTGTTTTCCCTATACTGGTTTTCATCAACTTTGAGCCGACGTGCAGAAAAGTTAGACCACCAAGTTTGTAAGAGGTCAGGAAGATGCAATTAACCGCAAGAAATAACTGGGGCCACGTTTCTTTAGCAATGCTAAAAAGCTTTCTTCTCTGGAGTTTCGTCCTCACTGTCTGTTTATTAGTAGTGGGATTTCCTTTAGTAGTATTAATGATGACAGTGGGGGCATTGTCGGCGATTATCTTACAGTCAGTTTTACCGATTAGTTCCGTGCTTTTAGTGGCGGGAATGATTATTGGTATTAATATTTTGGCTATCCTAATTAGTGCCGCTTTATTAACAGTAAAAGGTGTTCATCCCCATGAAGTTAGCTGGCTGCACTGGTTACACGGTGAGGTAAAAACCTCTCATCAAGCTGTTTATGCTTCTTGTCCCCTAACTTGCGGGGTAGTTCATTAAATCTGATTTTCTTACAGTGGAATTACTTACCTTTTTTCTATTTAGATTTATTTAAGTTTTCAACTGCTTTATCGGTTGACTATACAGATTCCAAGCTAGTGGAACCCGGTTTTACCGGGTTTTTTCATCGTTATTGAGCTAAAGCAGTTATCTGAATGGTGAGGTACGAAGTTTTCGTTTTGGGGAGTCGGTCTTCGCTCAAATTAGGTTAAACTTCATCTGTTATGAGAAAGGCTGTAACTGAATATTAGAAGATAGGGAAATAAAAGCTTTTTTGCTGTGATCGGTAAACAGTGATCAGTTAACTGAAAACTCACATCTGATCAGTGATAACTGATAACTGATAACTGATAACTGATAACTGACCGGTATAATGGGGGAGAAAACCGGAAAAAATCGATGTCTAGCCTTCCAGAAACCGATAATCCCAGCTACAAGGGCATCTTAGAGGCATTAAACCATTTAATCACCGTTGTTGCCCGTTTACGAGACCCAGAAAGCGGCTGTCCTTGGGATTTAGCTCAAACCCCGGAAACCCTGATTCCCTACGTTATCGAAGAAGCTTATGAGGTGGTAGCGGCGATTAAAAGTGGTGATAAAACTGCCATTGCCGAGGAATTAGGCGATTTACTGCTACAGGTGGTTTTACAAGCTCAAATTGCCAGTGATGAGGGTAATTTTAGCCTAGAAGAAGTGGCTAGGGGCATCACTGATAAATTAATTCGTCGTCATCCCCACGTTTTCGGGGAGCTATCCCTAGAAAATCCCGAACAGGTGCGTCAAAATTGGGAGAAAATCAAAGCTGAGGAAAAAAATGACCCGACTATTAGCGGCAAATTAACCCGTTATGCCCAAACTTTACCACCCTTGATGGGGGCGATGAAAATTTCTCGGCAAGCGGCGCGAGTCGGTTTTGAGTGGGAAAATATCGCAGGAGTCTGGGAAAAATTCGGCGAAGAGTTAGCAGAATGGCAAGAGTCCCTAGAATCGGGCGATAAAGAGCATCAACAGGCCGAATTAGGCGATTTACTCTTTACTATTGTCAATCTTGCTCGCTGGTATAATTTAGACCCCAGCATCGCTTTACAAGAGACTAATCTGCGTTTTATTCAACGTTTTTCCCTAGTGGAATCTGTGGCGGAAAAGCCTCTCCATGACTATACACTAGAGGAATTAACAGTTTTTTGGCAGCAAGCGAAAGCTAAGTTACATCAACCATCATCTGGGCAATAATGCAAGAGCAAGAAATTAATAAGGACAAATCTAAGAGTTTTTGGGCTTCTATTCGAGAAAATCTGCAAATTATCGCTATAGCTTTAGTTTTAGCCCTATTGATCCGCACTTTTGTGGCTGAACCTCGTTTTATCCCCTCCGATTCTATGTTACCCACTTTAGAACAGGGCGATCGCTTAGTGGTGGAAAAACTTTCCTACGATTTCCATCCTCCTCGACGGGGGGATATCGTCGTCTTTGAACCGCCGGTACAATTACAATTACAGGGATATCAAAAAGACCAAGCTTTTATTAAAAGAGTGATTGCCACAGCAGGGGATGTGATTGCTGTCAAGGAGGGCAAAATTTACCTGAATAATCAACCCTTGTCAGAGGATTATATTCTAGAATCCCCTCAATATAATTTAATGCCTTTGCTTGTGCCGCAAAATAATTTATTTGTCATGGGAGATAATCGCAATAATAGCAATGACTCCCATATCTGGGGGTTTTTACCGGAAAATAACGTGATTGGTAGGGCGGTTTTTCGCTTTTTTCCTTTTAATCGTTTGGGGATTTTAGGGGGGAATAGCTAACAGGAATTTTTAGTCTTGATGATGTTGAACAATTAAGACGGAACAGGGGGCATGATGGAGAACATAATTACTCACACTACCTAAGAATAACTCTCCTAGACCCGATCGCCCACGCCGACCGATGACAATTAAATCAATATTTTCCTCTCGCGCCACTTTACAGATAGTTTTGGCGGCATGACCGTAAATTTGCCGGTATTCTCCCTTTACACCCATTTCTCCCGCCTGATTAGCCCTTTTTTGCAACATTGCCACCCCTTTCTGCTCGAATTCTTCCCATTGTTGCCGCCAAAAATCGAGAGTGAGATCATTACCCTGGGCGGGGTAAATATCGGCTAAATTGGGTGGAATCGGTAAAGGGCTATAATCTTCTTCAGGGGAAAGGACGTGCAGTAGTAGGAGGTTAGCTTCGTACTTACTGGCTAAGGATACAGCCTCCTTAAAAACACTCTCCCCCATCTCTGACAAATCTACTGCTATCAAGATTTTTTGATACATTTTTCAGCCTCTGCAACCATGCCTTATTTAACGGAATCCGACGCTATGATGAATGCGATCGATCACTTTTCTCATTTTCCCATTCTTTGGTTAGATACGGAAGTAGCCGATTACGATAGCAAGACTCCCCGTTTGTCTCTGATTCAAATTCTTGCTGATTCCACGGACTTAACGGGTGAGCGGGTGACAATTTTGGATGTTCTCGATCGACCCGATCTTACTGACTATTTTATCACTAAAATCATGCTGGTTGACCGGATAGAAAAGGTTTTTCACAATGCTAGTTATGATTGTAAATTTTGGGGCGGTAAAAGCCAAGTTAAAAAAATTACCTGTACCCTAGAGTTAGCTAAAAAGGTTCCCTACTATATTGCTCCTTTACCCAATTATCAACTGAAAACTGTGGTTGAATTAGGTTATACTTGATATTTATGAGAAAGGCTGTAATAGCTAGAAAAAATTGCTTGCGGGGATCATCTAAATGACTATAAAGATCGCTTATCTGGGGCCGGTGGGAACCTATTCAGAAACAGCCGCTTTAGCATTTGCTAATAGTTTACCACCCCAGCCTCGTCAATTAATACCCTATCCTAGCATTGCCTTGGCCCTGGGATCGGTTGTCCAAAATCAGGCCGATTTAGCAGTGGTCCCGGTGGAAAATTCCACCGAAGGAAGTGTGGTAATGACTCTTGATGCTTTATGGCAATTACCCGGGTTACAGATTCAACAAGAATTAGTTTTACCGATTTCCCATGCACTTCTATCTCCTAGGCAATCGCTAACAGAAATTAAAACCGTTTATTCCCATCCCCAAGCTTTAGCCCAATGTCAAAAGTGGCTAGAAAATAATTTACCTAACGTGCCGATTATTCCCACCAATTCTACCACAGAAGCGATTCAAATTCTCGATCGAGAGGCTAATTCGGCCGCTATTGCTTCTCCCCGGGCGGCAAAACTCTATAATGTGCCAATATTAATACAACCAATTAATGATTATCCCGATAATTGTACCCGTTTTTGGGTCATGGCTTTAACTTCCCATCGCCAAGGTGAGCGAATGTCCCTCGCTTTTCAAGTTTTAGATCAACCCGGCGCTTTAGTCAAACCCTTAGAAGTTTTTGCCAAACGTCAGCTTAATTTATCTCGGATCGAATCGCGACCAACTAAAATATCTTTAGGGGAATACATATTTTTTATTGATCTAGAAATTAATCCAGATCAACAGCATTTAATCGCGGCAACTTTAGAAGAATTAACCAATTATACCGACGCGATCAAGGTTTTTGGTGCTTATCAGGTGGTTAATTTGCCTGTAGAAAGTTTAGAGGAATTATAAACTAAATTCCTCATAAATTACAGAAATTAAATAGAGATATTTTAGCTTTTAAGAGAGGGAAGAATCGGCAAAGATGAGTTTTCCTCTGGGGTAGAATCAAGCTTTCTTTCCCCCACTAGAGGAAGAATAATTTCTACAGTTGTTCCTAAACCTTGACCTTGACTAGAGATAGTAATATCTCCCCCCATCATTTTCATAAAATTCTTAGAAATAGCTAATCCCAAACCCGTACCGCTAAATTTTCTAGTTGTGGAACCATCAATCATCACAAAAGGACGGAATAATTTTGATTGTTGCTGGGGGTCTATACCGATTCCTGTATCGATGATAGTAATAATAGCCTGTGTATTTTCTAGGCGAGTTATTAAAGAAATTGTGCCTGTATCAGTAAATTTAATTGAGTTAGAAATAACATTCAAAATTACCTGTTTAAATTTAGTGATATCAGCATAGACTATAGTAATTTCTGGACAAAAAAGTAGATTGAATTTTAAGTGCTTACGTTGCAGCAATGCTGTTTGTAAATTAATAACTTCATTGATAATTTGGTGTAAATCTACTGGTTCAGGATTAACGGAAAGTTTGCCCGCTTCTATTTTAGCAATACTGAGAATATCATCAATAATTTCCAAAAGATGTACAGCTGCATTATCCGCTTGTTGCAGATATTCTTTTTCCTCCTGCTCACTATTACAAAATCCATCCATAACGCAACGAATTGAGCCAATAATACCATTGAGAGGGGTGCGTAATTCGTGGGAAGTATTCGCCAAAAATTGGTTTTTTAATTGATTAGCATTTTCCGCTTCTTGCCAACTCTTAACTATTTCCTCTCCCCAAAGGCGTAAACGTTCGAGCATTTCCTCTAAGGCCGAGGCTAACTGATTAATTTCTCGAATATTAAAGTTCTGTGGTGTAATATTTTGTGAAGGAATTTTCTGAATATTTAAGGCATAATCTCGCAGTTTTTCTAAAGGTCTAGCTAAATCCCTAGTGATCAGTATAATAGCTACTAAATAAGCTAATAATAAACCAGAAATCAGATAAAAAATTGCCTCCCAAATTTGTTGCAGAGGAGCCAGAGTTTGGGAGAGGGGACTAATGGCTAAAACTATCCATTTTTGGGATGATTCTCCCGTAACTGGACTGGGGAGGGAACTATAACCAGCGACTAATTCTTTGCCATCTTTCTCGAAAGAAAATAAATGCAAGAAATTTTGTTTTCCTCGGATAGCATTACTGATAATAATATTTAAGCGTTCAGCATCAGCTTCTTGACTGATATGCTTACCAATGCGATGAAAATAGGGATGAGCGAGAATAATGCCATTTTCAGAAATAACCACGGGATAACCCGATAAAGAACCGGGTAAAACCTTCTCACCGTAAAGTAGAGAAGTTTGCAGAATCAGACTAGATTGTAATTGTCCTTGATTATCGTAGATGGGAACAGCAAAAACTAATTCTAATTGACGATTATTATTGGGAGATTTGGTTAAAAGTTGTCGAGGTAAACTTCTAACTAAAACATTCTCGATATTTCCAGCAAAGCTAGTCCGTTTTTCTGTCCATCTTTCTAGAGGCAAAACTTTGATAATTTCTGGTTCACAGGCTCGATTTAATAAAGGTTTCTTGGTCTTAATATCAATTAATTCCACACAGTTAATCTGATTAGGAAGCTGCGCCGTGAATTGTTGTAAAAAAGCTTCTTTTTCGGCTAAGGTTCCCTGTTTTAAAACCAGACTTTCGCCCGCAGTGATAAGATTGGCCTGCAAAAATTGAATTGATTGCTCAATATTGTCTGCTTTTCTGATGGCACTTTCGGTGAGATTTTGACGGGCCGTTTCCAAAAAAGCCGATCGCGCCTTACGATAGGTAATATAAACCCCCATTAGTAGTACAGGTACACTGACCAAGAGTAAGCGAGAGAGCAGAATACGACGAAAGGAGGATTGACCGATAGACATAGGCAGAAATTGGTTTGATTCTGGCTATCAAACTCCAGACTATACTAGCCTATTCACCAATCGAACCAGGTGATATCCCTGATCATTTGCCATGAATTGTCCTCACACCACCGTTATTTTAGCCATGAGTGCCGATGGTAAAATTGCCGACGCTTACCAGTCGGCGGCCAGATTTGCCTCTGCTACCGATAAAATGCGTCTAGAACAACATTTATCCCGCATGGATGCCGCTTTATTCGGTGCTAACACCCTGCGCGCTTATCACACCAGTCTTCCTATCCGTCATGCCGATTTTCTCGCATACCGTCAACAACGGGGATTATCCCCGCAACCGATACAGATCGTTTGTTCTCATTCAGGGCAGCTTGATCCCCAGATGAAATTTTTTCAGCAGCCTTTCCCGCGCTGGTTAATCACGGCAGCGGAAAAAGTGGCGGCATGGGAAAATCGGGGTTTATTTGAGCTTGTCTTAGTCTGCGGTGATTGGAAGGCTATTTTTAGGCAATTTACCGCCCTAGGTATCAAAAAGCTGGCGATTCTGGGAGGAGGTGAATTAATTGCCTCTCTTTTAGCTGAAGATTTAATCGATGAAATCCATCTAACCATTTGTCCGTTGCTGTTAGGAGGCAATAAAGCGGCAACTCCCCTGGCAGGAACTGGATTTATGGCTGATTCTGCCAGAAAATTACGACTTTTGAGCGTGGAAACCGTGGAAGAAGAAATTTTCTTACATTATTCCCTTGAACGGCAGTCCCATAAATCTCAAAACTAGATTACCTTAAATAAAAAGGTTGACTTATCTTGTCCCATGGTAGAACAGCTTAAACCTCAATATTCTGTCGCTTGGATTGATAAAATGAGTGAGATTCCCCAACAAAAATGGGATGCTCTCGCTCAACCCCTAACTACTCCCTTTCTAGAGTGGGAATGGTTACATAATATCGAAACTTCCGGCAGTGCCACGGGACGCACGGGGTGGCAACCTGCTCATCTAACAGTTTGGTGCGGTGCTGAGTTAATTGCCGCCGCTCCTTTGTATATTAAAAGTCATAGTTACGGTGAATTTGTCTTTGACCACCAATGGGCCGATCTTTCCCATCGTTTAGGGATTAGATACTATCCGAAACTGTTAGGAATGACCCCTTTTACTCCGGCGGTGGGTTATCGTTTTTTAATTGCTCCGGGGGAAAATGAACTGGAGATTACTGCTTTAATGATAGCGGCAATCGATCATTTTTGTGACCAAAATCATCTGTCGGGTTGTCATTTTCTTTTTGTGGATCCCCAATGGCGAATTTTAATGGAAAATTTTGGCTTTACTCCCTGGTTACACCATAGTTATATTTGGAATAACAAGGGTTTTCAAAGTTTTGAAGATTACCTGACGGTTTTTAATGCTAATCAACGCCGCAACATTAAACGGGAACGGAAAGCGGTGACTAATGCGGGGTTAATTATTAAAACTCTGGCCGCCGAAGAAATTCCCCATCATTTATTCCCGTTAATTTATCGGTTTTATAGCAGTACCTGTGATAAATTTTACTGGGGAAGTAAATATCTGACACAGAAATTTTTTGAACAATTATATCCGAATTATCGTCAGCGAGTGGTTTTGATTACTGCCTACCAAAATGAAAAGGATACTAAACCGGTGGGTTTATCTTTTTGTATTCGCAAAGATACTAATCTTTATGGTCGTTACTGGGGCAGTTTTCAGGAGTACGACTGTTTACATTTTGAAGCTTGTTACTATCAACCGATCGATTGGGCAATTAGTCAAGGTATTACCATGTTTGACCCCGGTGCGGGAGGACAACATAAAAAAAGACGGGGTTTTCCTGCCACTGCTAATCACAGTTTACACCGTTTCTATCATGGCAAAATGACTCAAATTCTCCGCAATTATATCCAGGAAATTAATCAAATGGAACAGGAAGAAATTGAGGCAATCAATCAAGATTTACCCTTTTCTAAAAGAGAAATTGAGTTGAACGAGTAATTTAGATAGGGTTTGTCCTTGGGTGCAATCAACTATGAATACGAGGTTCCGGGTGCAGAGTAGTGAGAATTTCACTTTCGATCGCCCCTAGGGTTTCTAAGCGTTGCTCGATCACCGTCCGTTCAAAATAATCCGCTGCTAATAGCCAATAAATACCATAATGACGCGCTTCGGAAGCCATTAAACTGCGATAAAATTTGCCCAAATCGGGATCAGGACAATATTCTCCCAATAAACCTAATCTTTCGTGGGAACGCGCCTCGATTAAAGCTGATATTAACAGCGAATCCAAAAGGCGATCGGGTTCTTGGTGACGAATCTGGGCCTTTAATTTAGCACCATAGGGGGGAGAATTCAAGGGAGCGAGGGGAATTCCCCATTTATCTAACCATTGATTGACCTGTTCAAAATGTTCTAATTCCTCTTGGGCGATCGCTGTCAATTTCCGCACGAGGGAAGCGTAGGAAGGATAACGAAACATGAGATTTAAGGCCACTCCTGCCGCTTTTCGCTCACAATGGGAATGATCGAGCAGAATAATCTCTAAATTATTAATTGCCTGTTCTATCCAATCCTCAGAGGTGGCACTGACTAATAAATTAATCTTTCCCATCGTCGCTGATTCCAATTTGCTGCCTCTTTCACCCTAACCCAAAAAGTCGAACAACTCCAGTCAAAAACTAAGGACACGGCTTCTGTGATAGCCTAGATGATTGGTGAA
This sequence comes from Microcystis sp. M_QC_C_20170808_M9Col, assembly GCF_007095495.1. Lineage (NCBI taxonomy): Bacteria > Bacillati > Cyanobacteriota > Cyanophyceae > Chroococcales > Microcystaceae > Microcystis > Microcystis sp. M_QC_C_20170808_M9Col. The sequence goes on from NZ_SFBZ01000212.1 coordinate 11,396, forward strand.
GCATAAACACGGCCAATCAATCAGATGGATTTTTTACTGGAAGTCGGTACAGAAGAACTACCCGCAGATTTTGTCGATAGCGCGATCGCACAATTGCAGGAAAGAGTTAGCAAGAGTTTAGAGACGGAATCTCTGGACGCGACTGCTATTCAAGTTTACGCAACCCCGCGCCGTTTGGCCGTGTTAATCACAGGATTACCGAGGGAGCAAGAAGCTCGCAGCGAGGAGATAAAAGGACCTCCAGTTAGTGCAGCCTACAAAAATGGTCAAATTACCCCCGCTGGTGAGGGTTTTGCTCGAAAACAGGGAGTTAGCACCGATGCTTTCTCCATTCGCGCCACAGACAAAGGAGAATTTGTCTATATTGAAAAAACGATTCCAGGTCGTCAAACAGCCGAGATTTTAACTGAATTAATTCCCCAATGGATTACCCGTTTGGAAGGAAGACGTTTTATGCGTTGGGGAGATGGAGATTTAAGATTTCCCCGGCCAATTCGTTGGTTATTAACTTTAGTGGATGGGGAAGTTTTGCCCCTAGAATTAATTAATGGCTCTACCACTTTAACCAGCGATCGCTTAACTTTTGGTCATCGCATTCTACACCCCCAATCCTTAGCCATTAGTCATCCCCAAGCATATTTAACCAGTTTGCGTTCGATTTTTGTGGAAGCGGATCCGCAAGTGCGTCAACAGATAATTACTGATCAGATTACCACCCTAGCCAAAAAGCTGGAGGGAGTGGCAGAAATTCCCGCAGATTTATTAGCAGAAGTGACTAACTTAGTCGAATATCCCACGGCAATTGTCGGCAAATTTGACGATGGATTTCTGGAATTACCCCCGGAAGTAATTATTACCGTGATGGTGACACATCAGCGTTATTTCCCGGTGAAAACTCCCCAGGGTTTGTCACCCTATTTTATTACTATTTCCAATGGCGATCCCCAGAAATCTGAGATTATCTCCGCGGGAAATGAAAGGGTTATCCGCGCACGGTTAGCCGATGCCAGATTTTTCTATACTGCCGATTGTGATGAACCCTTAGATAGTTTTCTTCCCCAACTGGAAACCGTCACTTTCCAAGAAGAATTGGGAACCATGCGCGATAAAGTCGATCGGATTATGGAAATTGCCCAGATGATCGTCGAACAGTTAAATCTCGATGAACAAAGTCGCAGTGATATAGAGTCCACTGCCATGCTTTGTAAAGCGGATTTAGTTACCCAAATGGTCTATGAATTTCCCGAATTACAGGGAGTAATGGCCGAAAAATATGCTTTAATTAGTGGTGAATCGGCTGTAGTTGCCCGGGGCATTTTTGAACATTATCTGCCTCGCAATGCCGGGGATATACTCCCGGAAACAATAACTGGTCAAGTGGTGGGAATTGCCGATCGCTTAGATACTTTAGTTGGTATTTTTGGACTGGGAATGCTGCCCACTGGTTCCTCAGATCCCTTCGCTCTCCGTCGGGCTGCCAATGCAATAATTAGTATTATCTGGTCAGCCGATTTTAATATCAATCTTTTGGCATTAATTGAGCAAATAGCTCAGGATTTTGTCACCAGTCATCCCGATAAACCCAACCCGGTCAATCTGATTAAAGATTTCTTTTTACAACGTCTGCAAACTCTCTTAATTGATGATTTGAGGATAGATTATGATCTCGCTAATGCAGTTTTAGGGGAAAACGATCCAGAGTATAAGTCTCGCGCTTTAGAAAATTTATTAGATACCCGTGAACGCGCTCGCTTTTTATACCAAATTCGTCAGGATGGTCAGTTAGCCAAAATCTATGAAACCGTCAATCGCTCCACCCGTTTAGCACAAAAAGGAGATTTAGATACAACTACCCTAGAAGCCAAGGGAATCATCAATACGGAGTTATTTGAACAATCCTCCGAACCAGCATTTTATGACGCTTTAATTGCCCTAATTCCCGAAACTATCAGCGCAAGAGAGCAAAGAGATTATCAGCGTCTCGTCACTGCTTTAACAGCAATTTCTCCCGTAGTGGCTGACTTTTTTGATGGCGAAAATAGTGTGTTAGTCATGGCCGAAAAAGAATCTGTCCGTCGCAATCGTTTAAATCTGTTGGGTTTACTGCGAAATCACGCCCGAGTCCTAGCAGATTTTGGCGCAATTGTCAAGGGATAATTCAGTTATCAGTTATCAGTTATCAGTTATCAGATTTGAGTTTTCAGTGGACAGTGGTAATCAGTGAGCAGTTGTCAATAGACTACCTTTATTGATTCTCCCCATCACCCCATCACCCCATCACCCCACACCCTACACCCCACACCCTACACCCCACACCCTACACCCCACACCCCATCACCCCATCACCCCATTTCCCCATCACCCCACACCCCACACCCCACACCCCATCACCCCACACCTCCACTGATTAATGCACAATGTTCACTGAAATGGCCGATTCTGAACTACAGCAACAAGTCCAAAGATTACATCGACTGACGGTATGGGGTCGTTGGTTATTCGTGTTGGGTTGTTGGTTAGGGATTGGTTCGGCGAGTTTATGGGTTTTATGGGATGATATAGCTTTAATGCGGCAATATTTTACTTGGACAGCCCTTAGATACGCTTTAGCTTTCAATTACTGGCCTTCTATCGGTCTAGCCTTTTGTTTTGCCATTACAGGAGCAGTGTTAGTCTGGCAAAGTCGCAACATTATTTTAGGACTTTCCCCCAGAGAAAAACTGCGCTTAGAGCAACGGGTGCAGAAAATTCGGGCCGAAGGGTCGCGTCATCCCCTCTGGCGCTGGATCTTAAAAAGCAGGGAAAAAGACTTACAATGATAAAGCTTTGCTGAAAGCTGACGGCTAGAATCCCCACTAGATATAATTCTTTACGCAAAAACTCTTGACTTTTGAATCCACCTATGACCGTGACTCCCCAAGCTCCTCCGAAAACTCGCCGCGTGGTTTTTCCCTTCACCGCTATTGTCGGCCAGGAAGAAATGAAATTATCCCTAATGCTCAACGTCATCGACCCCAAAATTGGCGGGGTGATGATTATGGGGGATCGAGGTACGGGAAAATCGACCACAATTAGGGCTTTAGCCGACCTTTTACCGGAGATTGACGTAGTTGCTAACGATCCCTTTAATTCTGACCCCAATGATCCCGATTTAATGAGCGATGAGGTGCGGCAAAGGGTGGACGAGGCCATCCCCTTGACCATTGCCAAGAAAAAAGTCACTATGGTAGATTTGCCCCTCGGTGCGACGGAGGATCGGGTCTGTGGCACAATTGACATCGAAAAGGCCCTGTCAGAAGGGGTAAAAGCTTTTGAACCTGGTTTGCTGGCCAAAGCTAACCGCGGCATTCTCTATGTGGATGAAGTCAATTTACTTGACGACCACCTCGTCGATGTGCTATTAGATTCGGCCGCTAGTGGTTGGAATACGGTGGAACGGGAAGGAATTTCCATCCGTCACCCGGCCCGGTTTGTTTTGGTGGGATCGGGCAACCCAGAAGAGGGAGAATTGCGCCCACAACTGCTCGATCGCTTTGGAATGCACGCCGAGATTCACACCGTCAAAGAACCACCTCTACGGGTCAAAATCGTGGAACAGCGTGCGGAATTTGATGGCAATCCTCTCTCGTTTTTAGAGAAATATAACTTAGAACAGGAAGAACTGCAAAGAAAGCTAGTGGAGGCCCAAAATCTTTTGCCTTCCGTGGAGCTTGATTATGATCTGCGGGTGAAAATTTCCGAGGTTTGTTCCGAGTTGGACGTGGATGGATTGCGCGGCGATATCGTTACCAATCGCGCCGCTAAAGCTCTGGCCGCTTTGGAAGGACGGACAACTGTGACGGTAGATGATATCCGTCGGGTAATTGTTCTATGTTTACGTCACCGTTTGCGGAAAGATCCGCTAGAATCGATCGATTCTGGTTATAAAGTCTTGAAAGCTTTTAATCGCGTCTTTGGATTAGAGGAAAATTCCTAAATCTAATTCACCCTCTCTGCGAAGAGAGGGTTTTTTAATAGTCAAAAGTGATGAAAGCATTATTTTGACCCCTAACTGGGAGAATGTTAATCGCTTTTTTCCTTTTACTTAGATCTTACAGCGTTTATCGTAAAGATCAAGTATGATCTGACAGGGCATCGTCTCGGAGTATCCCGACTCCCCAAAAGGAAAACTTCGTATCTGACCATTAAGATAACTGCTAAGTACCTAAGCAAAATTAATTACACATATCTAACCACCTCTTGCCTCTTGCCTTTTGCCTTTTGCCTATCTTCCCTAGGAAATTTATTTTACACGACTACTTATATGTCTCGTCCTGTTGTTTATTTTGCCGTTACTAATCATGGTTTTGGCCATGCTGTCCGCAGTGCTTCGGTGGTAGCTAATATTATTGAACTTAATCCCGAAATTTTGCCGATATTAGTCACCACGGCCCCGCGCTGGTTATTAGATTCCTATATATCCGGAGAATATATTCAAAGACATCGGGGGTTTGATGTGGGGGTAATCCAATCGGATAGTTTAACGATGGATAAATTAGCTACCAAAGAAAAATTAGAACAAATAATTGCTCAATCAAGGTCAATTATTGCCAGTGAAGTTAATTTTATTAAAACTAATCGCGTGGGTTTAGTTGTAGCAGATTTACCGCCCTTAGCGGCACTAATTGCCAAAAGCGCTGGGCTTCCTTGTTGGATGATCGGTAACTTTGGCTGGGATTTTATCTATCGTGATTGGGGTGAAGAATTTGCCAGTATTAGTGATTGGATTAGTCGTTGTTATAATCAATGTGATCGCTTGTTTAAACTGCCTTTAGCAGAAGCAATGACAGCATTTCCTCACATCACAGAAGCAAATTTAACCGGGGGTACACCCCGCTACAGTGAAGAACAATTGCGACAGGAATTTAAGCTAAATGCCCCCAAAGAAAAAACTATTTTATTGAGTTTTGGGGGGTTAGGATTAGAAGCAATTCCCTATGATAACCTCGCCAGTTTTCCCGATTGGCAATTTATCACTTTTGAAAAAAACGCGCCCGAATTGCCCAATTTAATCCGCTTACAGGATAAACCAGATCGGAGCTATCGTCCCGTGGATTTTATGCCCCTGTGCGATCGAATTATTTCCAAACCGGGATATAGTACCTTTGCCGAGGCTTTAAAATTAGAGGTGCCGATTGTTTCCCTAATGCGAGAAGGTTTCGCCGAATCAGCGATTTTATTGGCCGGAATTCAAGATTATAGTGATCATCAAATTATTAGCAGTGAAGAATTTTTTCAAGGTAATTGGGACTTTTTACGGCAAGCACCCCAACCGCCCAGATTAAAGGTTAAACTGGCTAAAGATGGTGCAGAATCGATAGCGAGAGCTATCGTAGAATACTTTGAGAGGCAATAACCCCCCCGGGGAAAGTTGACGGCCAAGCTGAACCTAGAACTAGGGAGACAGAAACAAGATCGGGCAGAAAGCCGATACTTGTTACAATAGTTTACAAATCACCCTGCCCCGTCACCGAACTATGTCCGAACAGATGATCTCCCCAGAGACGCAAACCGAAGAAGCGATTACCGTTGAAGTGCAGCCGGTCCATATTCCCGAAGAGCATCGGGAAGATATCGGCCCCATGGATGACAACGTAGCCGAAAGTTGGCGCTACAATCCCCAAGTTATTAACGACTATTACCGTCGGCGACCTCTAGAAATTTTGGGGAGATTAATCGAAATTGCCCTGCCGGTTTTATCTTTTGTCATCGGTATCTGGTGGGATAAACTGCGGGGAAAATCGCCGAAAAATGAAATTAGACGGGCCGTACAATTGCGGGAAATGTTGACCAAATTGGGACCCACCTATATTAAAATCGGTCAAGCTCTCTCTACCCGGCCCGATTTAGTACCACCTTTATATTTAGAAGAATTAACCACTCTCCAGGATCAAATTCCCTCTTTTCCTAACGAAATTGCCTATCGTTTTATCGAAGAAGAATTAGGTTATTCTCCCGAGGAAATTTACGCAGAATTATCCCCCAATCCCATAGCGGCCGCTTCCCTAGGACAAGTTTACAAAGGTAAATTAAAAACCGGAGAGAGAGTCGCCGTTAAAGTACAGCGTCCCGATTTGATTCGCTGTATAACTTTAGATGTGTATATCATGCGTAGTTTGGCGACTTGGGTGAAAGGTAATATTAAAAGACTTCGCTCCGATTTAGTGGCAATTACCGACGAATTAGCCAGTCGTATTTTTGAAGAAATTAATTATCTGCACGAAGGACAAAACGCCGAAAAATTCGCTCAACTTTACGGTCATATTGCCGAAATTTACATCCCCAAAATCTACTGGAAATATACCGGGCGACGGGTTTTAACCATGGAGTGGGTGGACGGCACAAAATTAACTAATATCAAAGAAATTCAGGCCCAGGGTATTGATGCCACCCACTTAGTTAATGTGGGGGTGCAGTGTTCTTTGCGTCAATTACTTGAACACGGATTTTTCCATGCGGATCCCCATCCGGGTAATTTATTAGCGACTCCCGACGGTAAATTAGCTTATCTTGATTTCGGCATGATGAGCAATATTGAACCCTATCAACGCTACGGTTTAATCGAAGCGGTGGTGCATTTAGTCAACCGGGATTTTGAGTCTTTGGCCAAGGATTACGTTAAGTTAGACTTCCTGTCACCAACTACCAATTTAGAGCCAATTGTTCCCGCTTTTTCGGAAGTTTTCGGTAATGCTTTAGGGGCGAGTGTGGCAGAATTAAACTTTAAAAGTATCACCGATAAAATGTCGGCGATGATGTATGAGTTTCCCTTTCGAGTTCCTGCCTATTATGCCCTGATTATTCGCTCGATGGTGACTTTAGAGGGAATAGCAATTGGCATCGATCCTAATTTTAAGGTACTGAGTAAAGCCTATCCTTATATTGCTAAACGTCTGCTCACCGATCCTTCCACGGAGTTGCGAGATTCCCTGCGGGATTTATTGTTTAAAGACGGTACTTTTCGCTGGAATCGTTTAGAAAATCTCTTGCGAAATGCCAAAGATTCTAATGATTTTAACTTCGAGAAAGTCACCGATCAAGCGTTAGATTTTCTCCTTTCAGATAGGGGTATATTTATCCGCGAAAAATTAGTTAATGAGTTAGTCAATGCTCTCGATAACTTCGGTCGTCGCACTTGGTTTAATCTCACAGTTAATTTCCGGCAACAGGTGGGTTTAGCGGTACAAGAAACTCCCCCAGAATTGTTAGGTGATGCCAAGAGTTTTGAGCATCTTCGCAACATCTTTACTATTTTACAAGAAACGAAAGGATTCGATGCCATGGCTATGGTGCCAGTGATGACTAAACTAATCGCTAAACCGGAAACCCAACAGATGGGACAAAAAATTGCTGAAGGTTTACTACAAAAATCCCTAGCGCGTTTAATTCGTTACTTAGTTCTCGAATTCGATAGACCAAATCATCGGCAAAATGGAGAATTACCGAAAGCTTTACCCGCTGCCGATTAACCTCTGTTCGGATCAGTTCCACCGACGGATTAAAATCTGAGCATTTCCGATAATAAAGGCCGTGGAATAAATTTCACGGCTCTGAGAAAAACGTTAAACTGTTTTTAAAGTTTTTTTATCCTAGCCGATTAACGGGGTTTAAAGGTGACTTGTAAACCGTCGCGAGGATGGGGAGTGGGGATAGCGGTGAGGGTGAGATCTTGATTGGGGAGTAATTGCCAATCGTACTTTTGTACTAAACGGACGGCTAAAATTTTCATCTCTAAACGAGCGAATTCTTTGCCTATACATTCGCGTAATCCCGCACCAAAAGGGATATATCCGTAGGGTTTTTCTTCGGCTAAAAAGCGATCGGGATCGAAGGTTTCAGGATGGGAATAAATATTATTATCTTTATGGGTATTGCTGATTTGATACTGCACTACCCATCCTTTCGGCAAATGATAACCGTTAAATTGACAGTCTTCTACTACCCGACGGAATCCTCCTCCCACGGGGGGAGTAAAACGTAAAACTTCCTTTAAAACGCGATCTAAATAGGTCATCTGTTTGAGGGTATCGACGCTTAAAGGAGTGGATAGATCAAAATTAGTTATTTCCTCAAGGACAAGCTGAAAAATATCGGGATGCAGTGCCATTTGTAGGCAGAAAGTGGCGATAGCGGAGGTTAAAGTTTCATGACCAGCAAAGAGTAATAATAGCACTTGATCCTTTAATTCTGCTAAGGATAAACTTTGACCGTTTTCGTCTTTAGCTTGTAAAAGGATAGCCAGAGCATCTTGGCCTAAGTCATCATTTTTTTGTCTTTCTAAAATGATAGTTTTGATCGCTTCCAGTAATTCTTCTCGACAGCGTAATGCTTTGCCGAAAGCTGTCCAGGGAAGGGGAATGGGAAGGGTAAATAGTCCCGCACACCAAGTATCAAAAGCTTCTCCTAATTTGGTAGCAGAACCATCGTCAAGACCGACAAATAATTTACAGGCGATATCGAGAGTATAGTTTCTTAATTCAGGATACCATGACAGGGTTGTTGCGGTTTGCCAACGCTCTAAATAGTGAGCGGTAATTGTTTCTACCGTAGGGATATAACTTGCTAGGGACCGGGGTTGAAAAGCTTGATAGATTAAACGACGACGGGAAGCGTGAACATCTCCTGTATGCACCGCTAAAGATGCGCTACCGAGGAGAGTTGTGGTACTTTTGGGCCAAGTTGCCGCAAAGTATTTATTCTCATTGCTGAGGAGAAACCGGTTAGCTTCGGCACCGGATAAAATAATCGTGGGACTGCCAAAAATATGAGTACGGAAAAGTTGACCATATTTATTATGACGTTTACTGGCAAAATCCCCATCGGTCAAAAAAGCGATTGTTTCTCCTAATAGGGGTAATCCGAAACTGCCGGGGGGTAAGGGTAGATCTTTGCTTATAGTCATCGCTGCCTCTAGGGTAAAACTGATCAGTTGCCGTCGATTAACCCTGTTTATTTTAACCTAAAGCACCGGAGAATTCATCCCCTCATCTAGCCTAGCAATTAGCGATCGCACTTGGCAGCGGTAAGTACCTAAGCAAAGTTAATTACACATCTCACCAGTCAGTCAACAGCGAGAATTGCCGCCAATTGACATTTTTTAAGATCACCGCCATAATTAGCCGTTGCTAATAATAATTCGCGGCAAACGATGCTTAAACCCGCAGAGAATTTCCCAGGATATCGTACCTAAATCCCGCGCCCAATCGTCGGCGGTGATGCACTGTGGGCCGTCTTTACCGATAAGTGTGACGATTTCCCCTGTTTTTACCTCTGGAATCTCGCTCACGTCAATCATTAACTGATCCATGGTTATTGCGCCGATTTGGGGTACTAAACGTCCTCTCAGGGATACTTTTAAACGATTGGAGAGATTGCGGGGAATTCCATCGGCGTAACCGATACCGACCACAGCAATACGGGTGTCTTTTGCCGCTATGTACTGATGGCCATAACTCACTCCGGAGCCGGCGGCAATGGTTTTGACTTGGGCAATGCGCGCTTTTACTTGCAGGACGGGTTGCAAAGGAACTTTATCGGTGAGATGATCGGCGGGATAAAGACCGTAGAGAGCTAATCCGACTCTAACTCGATCGTAGTGCAGAGATCGATCGCTTAGGGTAGCGGCAGAGTTGGCTAAATGCAGACAGGGAGGATGATAACCTTTTGAGCTTAACTCGGCGATCGCTTGTTGGAATCTTTGCCGTTGTAACTGCATGATTTCGGGGTTGGGATCGTCAGCCGTGGCAAAATGGGAGTATATACTGGCAATTTTCAGGTTAGGAGCCTCTAAAACCTGTTCGACGAATTTTGTGCCGTTTTGCCATTGTGTACCTAAGCGAGACATCCCCGTATCTAGTTTGATATGAACCGGCAGCCGCTGCTCTAAGCGTCTCATCACGGTGGCAAAAATTTGCACCTGTTCGATTTGCACCAGGGTGGGTTGCAATTGCCAATGGGCTAAGGCTGCCACTTCTTCCGGGGTGTTCACTGCCCCTAAAATCATAATTGGGGCAACGATTCCCGCTTCCCGTAGTTCGATACCTTCCCCGATAGTCGCGATGGCTAAAGATTGCGCTCCGGCTTCTAAAACGCTGTTAGCCACCTTAACTGCCCCGTGTCCGTAAGCATCGGCTTTAATTACCGCCATTAATTCCGTTTTTGGGGCTAATAAGGCCTTGACTTTTCGCACGTTTTGTTGTAAGGCCGAGCGATCAATCTCTACCCAAGCACGATAGCGAATTGCTTCCGACAATTGATAATCATGACGGTTTTTGGGCGGATTGATAATTTTTGGTTCGATGCTAAACACCACTCGCTCACTCCTTTGCACACATAACCCAATTTATCACAGATGTCGGGGTGAAGACCCTCGTACTGACAGGATGAAACCCCGACCAAAATAGAACCGCAAAGCACGATGCCGCTAAGAATATTCGAGATGAAGGTTTACGAATTTTGGCGGTAGGGCATACCGCTACTGCTTCTGGAGGGAGAGTAAGACCAAGTAAAGGCACTGCTTTTGCAAGGCATCTCCCTGTGAATGAAGAATCCCTCGCATGAGTGCGATGGGAGTGTCAAACCAAAAGAAAACCGAGAGGGCTAGGAAAAAAGCCGGAAACTCCTCTGGATTTCCTCCTTTTTCCAGGCGGAATCTAGGCTTTAAGATGAATGGGATGTTAGGAAGTTCCCGAAAAAATTTGGGGTTAGGGTTATAAAGGCTCGAAACTAAGTACCTAAAAGCTTTTAGCTTAACCAATTAGGTTTTAGATTTGATCGAGTGACAAGAAAGTAGCGAAGTTTTCACCTAACACTATCTCAGTGGTTGGACAGAAGTGAAGTTAACTATAGGGTAAGGAATGCCAAAAAGCCTAGACTTAAGATAAAATTATATCCAACCAGATGCAGTATAGGAGTTTAGCCAATGTCTAACGAAACTGTTACTTATTCCCTAGAAGCTGTCCTCACAAGGATTGAGGGAAAGATCGATAAGATTGATGAGCGCTTGACAAAAGTAGAAATAGGATTAACCGATCTCAAAGGGGATATTAAAGTGTTAGACGAGAAAATCGAAGGCATCAACAATCGGCTAAAATCAGTGGAAGGAACCCAAAAAAATCAGGTCTGGACATTAATTATCCTTTTGGGGAGTGCCATTTTTACGGCCGGATGGAAAGTATTTTTTTCCAGTAATATCTGATCTTTCTAATTCTCAACAAGACTACAGTTAACCGCTCCTGAAAGAAAATTTTCTTAAAGCTAGACTTAAGATAAAATTATATCCAACGGGATGCAGTATAGGAGTTTACCAAATGTCTAACGAAACTGTTACTTATTCCCTAGAAGCTGTCCTCACAAGGATTGAGGGAAAGATCGACTCGCTTGAGAAGCGGGTTAACGAAAGATTTGACAAGGTAGAAGATCGGTTAACAAAACTTGAGATAGGACAAGCTGATATCAAAGGGGATATTAAAGTTTTAGACGAGAAAATCGAAGGCATCGACAATCGGCTAAAATCAGTGGAAGGAACCCAAAAAAATCAGGTCTGGACATTGATTATCCTTTTGGGAAGTGCCATTATTACAGCCGCTTGGAAAGTATTTTTTTCCAGTAATATCTGAGTTATACAATCCTCAACAAAACTACAGTTAACCCAACACAAAAGGATAAAACCTTGTTTCTGGTTGACCAGATTTCCTAATTGCTTATTTACCAATACAAAAACGGCTAAAAATGCGATCGAGTACCGATTCAGTCACTTCTTCGCCGGTAATTTCTCCTAAGGATTGAATGGCAGTACGCAGATCGATCGACCAAAAATCAAAAGGCAAATTTTGGTCAATTGTTTTTTTGACCTGTTGCAAAGCAATTTTCGCCCTAGTTAAAGCGGCTGCTTGTCGTTGATTAATGGCTAAATCCAAATTAGCCGCCTGTAGTTCTTGATTTTGGACAGCATTAATAATAGTTTTTTCTAAGTCTTCAATACCCTGATTTTGGGCGGCCGACAGCTTGACAACTCGCTTAATTTCTACTGGATAAATTACTGTTTCTGGATTAGCCAAATCAATTTTATTAATCACTAAAATTAATCGGCGATCGCTGACAGAGCGATAAATTTCCTCGTCTTCCTCGGTCCATCCGGACTCTGCGGAGACGGTTAAGAGAACTAAATCAGCAGACTGGGCTGTTTGACGGGAACGTTCCACCCCAATTTGTTCGACTCGATCGCTGGCCGAGCGAATTCCAGCCGTATCGAGGACTTGTACGGGGATTCCCGCCACAACTAGCTGAGATTCGACGATATCGCGGGTAGTGCCGGGTAAATCGGTGACAATCGCTCGATCGCTCCGACTCCAAGCATTTAACAAACTGGATTTACCCACATTCGGCCGCCCCACGATCGCCACTTTCAGACCACTACGCAGCAATTCCCCGCGCTCGGCGGTGGCTAAAATTAAATTTACTTGACAAAAAACCTGTTCTATGCTATGGAGAACCGCCTCGTGATCCAAGGGCGGTAAATCCTCTTCAAAGTCAATACGGGCCTCAATTTCGGCCAAAATATCGAGACAGGTGGCGCGCAAATGCCGGATCGGTTGAGCGAGTTTCCCCTGTAAACCAGCGAGGGCAAATTGTGCCGCTTGGGGAGAACGCGCCCCCACGAGATCCACGACGCTTTCGGCTTGAGTTAGGTCAATTCTGCCGTTGAGAAAGGCACGCAGGCTAAATTCCCCCGCTTGTGCCAAACGCGCCCCATTTTCTAGACATAACTGTAACACCTGTTGTACGGGCATAATGCCGCCATGACAGTGAAATTCCACCACATCCTCGCGGGTGAAAGAGCGGGGAGCCAACATGAGCAACAGTAAAGCTTCATCGATAATTGCTTGACTTTGGGGATGCCGGATATAACCGTAGAGAAGACGATGACTTTGCCATTTTTGACGGTTGGGGGTATGGAAGAGCCGACGAGCGAGCGCCACTGCCTGACTACCGGATAAACGGACAATACCGATACTACCCTGTTCCGGAACGATCGCCGTAGCGATGGCGGCGATCGTATCCCCTGTGTTTAACATCTCTTAATCACTCCTTGCTAGGATTAAAATCAATAACAAATTTTTTGAGCAATTATCCTTGAAAGTATGCGTTCACGGTCATTAAAAGCGAAAAATAAAGGGAATAACCTAGTTAATCGTCTGACGCGCTCCTGTCGCTACTGGTGGGTTCGCTTAATGCGATTACAAGGACATCCTAGGGAAATTGCTAGGGGTTTTGCCTTGGGAGTTTTTTCGGGATTTTTCCCGTGGATGGGCCTTCAAATCATCGTCGCTATCTTTTTAGCCACCCTATTTCGTGCCAATAAAATCGCAGCTGCTGCGGGTACTTATATCAGCAATCCCTTGACCGATCTGCCAATTTTCCTGTTTAACTATAAATTAGGAGAGTTTATTCTTGGTCAAAGCGGGCGATCGAATGTGGGCGACATTTTTCAAACTAATCAAAGCTTCACCGAAAAGTTAGCTAGTTCTGGCAGCCAATTTCTTTTGACCCTGTTTTTTGGTTGCTTACTATCAGCGACGGTATTTGCTACGATAACCTATTTTGTTAGCTATCGCCTAGTTCATCAACGGCATCACCGGCGACAAACCGGTAGAAAACGCTGATCAAGTGGGCTAGTTTTGCGGATTATTGGCTGAATTTTTGAGCCAATTATTTTTTACCCACACCATCCTCGGACGATGTGGGCTAAATCGGGCTAAATCCCTTCTTTTCTAGCTAAAAGGACGGGACAATTGACATTAACCCGCACATAATCCGAGAGGGAAGTACCGAGAAGGCGATCGAGATCTGGTAAACTCTTAGCCACGGAAGGACGGCGATCGGGCGAACCCAACAGTAAGAGATCGACATTATAATCATCGACGAGTTTGCAGAGTTGTTCTCCCGGTTTACCCCCCGTCACCAGGCAGCGATAGGGTATATTCATCCGTTTCACTTTTGCTACTGCTGGCCTTAAAATCGGGTTTTCTTCCATTTCTTTGGGGGAAGTGGGGGCAAATTCCGGTTTTAAGTCGGGGTTGACGCGGGCCAGAATTAACTCTGCTGAAGGATAATCCCGCAGGAGATAAATAGCCAGATCGAGAGCTAAATCAGCCGAGCTAGACTTATCGAGGGCTACCATCACCTTTTTGATTTTTTTGACGTAAATATCGTCTTTTACCAACAACATCGGGTGATTAGTCAGTTGAAAGACGTATTGACTGACGGAATTTTCTAGAATTGCCTCCAGTCGCTTCAGTCCTCGGGAACCCATCAGGATCAAATCAGCGCCGATTTCGTCGGCAACTTGACAGACGGTATCTTTGGGATCTCCTTGCCGCAGAATCGTGGAAACTTTGCTGGGTTCAATTTTGACTTCTTGCAGGATTTTAGTCAGCATTTGGGTCCCTTCTTCCCATTTACTGGCCAGGGCTTCGGTGGTAATCTGAGGGGGAACAACCCGGAGAATGGTAATCGACGCTTTCTGGATAGCGGGGAGATCCATCAATGCTTGTAGCATTTCTTGGGTTTGACCTGCGCCAGAATCAGCGTATAGTATTTTCTCTAGCATAAGATTAAACTCGGTCTATGATCTTAATGGTTTTCGCCAATTTTCAGCATACTGCTAATGTTGTTCGCGAAATTTAACAACTTATTAAGCGCTTTTTCTTAGGTTAATGCGATGCCGAAGGCACTGCGTAGCAGCTCGCAGATGAGGACATTTTTAAGTATTTATGCTCAATTGACTAGAAATACTTGGCTCAAAATCATCGTGGCAAGCGTTCATTTGTATTATATTTTGGCTGCAATGCTGGCGCTCTCTTTTAATCACAGCTAAATCCGTTGAGTATAGGCTACTTATAGGGACAGGCAATAGGCAATAGGCAATAGGCAAAAGGGGGTATAAATAATCAGTCTTTAATAAACGGATTTAGTATCACTACTGCTGCTCACCATTAAATCGAGCATTTCATTGATGATTAGAGTTCTTGCATAATTAATTTTTGAGAGTGCAAAAATGAGAAAAATAGACATAAAATTGCATAAAATTCCTAAATAGAGCATTTAATTGATTAATGCTCATTCTTAATTCTCCTGACGACCGGCTCCTGAATCCTCACCTAAAGGAAGATTTTTGATTTTTACAAGAGGTCTAGTTATGTCTTTATCAATTCGAGTAATTCTCCTAGTAGCGACAACAGTTTATCAGACGTTATCTGTTTGGTTAGAAGAACAAAAAGCACCGCCGGGTAATTTGATTAATCTAGGTAAATATCGCCTACATTTTTGTCTAGCGGGATCGGCTAGTCCCACTATTATTATTGACCATAGTTTAGGGGGAATTGAGGGATATTTTTTGATAGAAGAATTGTCACAATTGGCTAGGGTTTGTATTTATGATCGAGCGGGTTATGGTTGGAGCGATTCTAGTCCCTATCCCCGAACCAGCTACCAAATTGTTCAGGAATTAGATCAATTACTAACCCAGGCAAAAATAGAACCACCTTATATTTTAGTTGGTGATTCTTTTGGCAGTTATAATGTTCGACTGTATGCTCATCTGTTCCCAGAAAAAGTAGTAGGTTTGGTACTCACCGATGGTTTACACGACAAAGGAATGCTGAAAATGTCGCCAGCATTAAAGGCATTAAAATTATTTTTCATCTCTGGATTTTGGATGTCGATTATCGGCTCAATTTTAGGCATTATCCGAGTTTTGAAAGTTCTAGGAGTTTTTGAATTATTAAAACCAGAATTACGTCGCTTTTCCCCAGATTCTTGTCATCGAGTTAAGCGTTCTTTCTGTCGCGCTAAACACTGGATGACGATGAGTAGAGAAATGCTTAATCTCGACCAAAGCGCTCGTCAGGTGAGTGAGGCTAACAATTTCGGTAATTTACCGATAGTTAGTATTAAAGCTAATTCTTTTTTTAAACCTTCCCTTTGGACTCGGTTTATTCCCCTCAAAAGTGCCAACCAACTGCGGGAGGAGATGCACCTAGAATTAGGCAAGTTATCCAAAGATTTTATGGAAATACAAGCGGATAAAAGTGGCCATTTTGTCTGGATGGATCAACCGGATGTGATGATCGATGCGGTCAGAATTTTGCTTGACAAAATTAACTCTGTGTGCTAAGTAATAGGGCAAAATTAACTTCTTGGTGAGGATAGGCAAGAGGCAAGAGATTCGATCGAGATTAGCTGAAATCCTAGAGAATTATTGCATAATTAGGGTTTGCTGAATAAATGTGAAATGTAGGCAAGGTAAGGGTTTTGTGGCTTTTCTGGCGAAACAGGTGCCAGATTTTGAGAGAATCCTGCTTCAAAACCTTGCGTCTTCATCGTCCCCCGTCCTGTAGGGGCGAAGCATTCGGGCAATAACCTATCGGTGAAACCGTAGATTTTCTATCCGAATGCTTCGCCCGTACTTATTCAGCAGACCCTAATTAGGGTTTGCTGAATAAATCTAAAAACCTTGTTGGATAAAAATTTTAGACTTTTTTGATATCAAAAAGTGTCAGCCATTGGAGTGAACGGGGGGGAATAAAACCCTACACCCCACACCCTACACCCCACACCCTACACCCCACCAACAGACTTTTTGCCGCAAACCCTAATTATTGAGGGTAATAATCTGGGCGCTAAAACCCTGTCTAGTTAACTCTTGTAACCGTTGTTTAGCTTGGTATTGTTGCTGAAATAACCCCGCTTGAATAACATTTTCTCCCGCACGGATAAATGCGAGGGGTTCAATTTCTTTAATTTTTGCCAACGCTTCCGCACTATTACTCCTAACTTCAACGCGAAAGAGTTGATTAGTAGCAATAACCCGCTGCTGTGGTGGGGGAGAAGGAGGTTTATTGGCGAGATTTTCAGGTGTGGGGGCCGGTGGATTGACAGTTGGACGAGGATGATTATTAATCACCGTAGCATCGGCGGGACGCACGGTAGCGGGAGCTTGAAAAACGTATTCTCTCAGGGGTTGATTACCGGAAACTGGGGCAGCCACCGGGGGGCGAACTGATGGAGAATTAACGAGGGGTAAATTTAAGGGTGAACATTGGGAACAATTAACAGCACTGGGACTGTCTGAACGTTTAGTTGGTTGTCTCACCGCCGGCGGTGGGGGCAAACGACGACCGGGATAAAGATTCTGGGCAAAAGATAAGTTTGCTTTTAGCAGCACGGTTGCTTGAGCGATTATCCCGACTTTTAACCAAAATAAGGCCGAGAAAAACAGTAGGTTTGTTCTCATAATGCTGGTTTGTCCTCACACGAGATTTGGGTACACCATGTCCAAATTTTAAAGGAGGAGATGCTAGTCTAGAAAGTATATTGGTTAAAAATCATTACAAGGTTTATGGGAAAAGTTGTTGTCGGTCTATCGGGGGGAGTAGATAGCTCCGTCGCCGCTGCCGCCTTACACGCTCAAGGTTATGATGTTATTGGCTTGACCCTGTGGTTAATGAAGGGTAAAGGTCAATGCTGCTCCGAGGGTATGGTAGATGCGGCCTTTATTTGTGAGCAGTTGGGGGTTTCCCATCATATCGTCGATAGTCGCGAGCTTTTCCAAAAAGAAATTATTGATTATCTGGTTTCCGGTTACGAAGCGGGAATCACACCGCTGCCCTGTTCTCAGTGCAATAAAGCGGTAAAATTTGGCCCGATGCTGCATTATGCTAGGGAAACCTTGCAAACGGATACTATTGCCACCGGTCACTACGCTAGAATTCGTTTTTCTCCTGAAAATAACCGTTATCAACTGCTGCGCGCCGTCGATAAAAATAAAGATCAATCCTATTTTCTCTATGATCTAACTCAAGATGTACTGCGTGGGACTTTATTTCCCTTGGGCGAACAAACCAAGGCAGAAACCCGCAGGATTGCCCAAGAATTCGGTTTAAAAACAGCAGATAAACCCGATAGTCAGGATTTATGCTTGATTGAAGCTCACGGAACTATGCGATCGTTCTTGGATAAGTATATCGCGGTTAGTGAGGGCGATATCGTCGATCTCGATGGCAAAGTTTTGGGTAAACATAGCGGTATCCATCATTATACGATCGGACAACGCAAAGGCATCGGCATCGCCGCCGCCGAACCTCTCTATGTGGTAAAACTCGATCCCGTCATGAATCGGGTTATCGTCGGTAATCGCGCCAGTGCCGTTAGTGCCGCTTGTCTTGTCGGAAGGATGAACTGGGTTTCTATTGCTGAACCCACCACCCCTATCCGCGCGCAAGTACAGGTCCGTTATCGTTCTCCGGCCGTTCCCGTCAATGTTATTCCCCTAGAAAATGAGCAAGTGAAGCTGGTTTTCGATGAACCACAATTTAGCATCACCCCGGGCCAGGTAGCCGTGATTTATGAAGGGGAAATCGTTCTCGGTGGGGGGATTATCTCAGGAGCCACCCCATAGGGAGAGCCACCAATTCACAAAATAACCTGATTATGGTTCGGGGGTCATTCTGCCAATTAGGGACTCTCCCCAGCAGGTTGAGCTAAAAATTAACGACGGGGTACAGAAGCCTCGATGTTAATATTCATAGCGGAGACTCTTGGTACAGGATTGCCTTTGGCGCTACCGAGACCCCGGGCCATAGCCAAGAAGCTGGAAGGATCGCCAGCTTTGGGTTTTTGCTCTTGGGGAACATAGCGACGGACAGCATTCTGCCAAACGATTTGGGGGAAGCCCAAAATACCACGATAGTAGCCATCGTAGCGAGGCGAGGTGATGTTGAATGGACGTTCACCGATTTCGCGGCTGGCCAGGGTGCGACGACGTTGGTAGGGAACGGTATCATAACCAAAGCTTTGCAGATACTCGTCACTGTTGAGAAGTTGATCAACAAAACCTTGAATGCCTTTGGTGGCAACGACAATCGACCAAGCAATTTTTTCTCTTTCGCTATAGACATCGCGACCGAGAACTCTTTGTACTACCTGTTCGACAAAGCGATAGTTGCTGTTTTTCTCGTAGAAGCTGTTATAGAAGGTTTTCGATAACAGTAAACCACGAATGAAATCCCGCACCGATAATTGTCCATTGCGTAATTGGGATTCGAGGAAGGGTTCCCGATCCCATTTGAAGGCATGGAAGAAAATCTGACGGTAAGCGGCTTCGATTAAATCGTCCAGGTCGCTAGGGGAGAGGACATTTTCCGTCGTGTAAACTCTCGGTTTTTCGTCTCCACCGACATCATAACCAGCTACCCGCACGTTTTGGGACTTGGGGGCGTAATTTAAAAGAGGAATGGCCAAGGGTAAACCTCCGTATCCTTAGAAATGCTTAAAAAACTTTCCTCCTAATGATAAGGGAGTAGGTGCCAACTAGAAAAGAAATATTAAAAATTCTTACAATTGTTAAGAAAACTTGCTTACCATCCAGGGTGTTGGGGAGCGCCGGAGCAGGGAGCGCCGGAGCAGGGAGAGGGGAGAAAAAAGCTGATAACTGATGACTGATGACTGATAACTGAATTTACCAGCCACTAATCGAATAGGATGATGGTTCGGGGGAATCACTAGAGACTGACTCCGATGACTGATTGCGGGATTCAGCACAAAAAGTGGCCGTATTAAAACCGCCAAAACGTTGAACTGTGCTGGTGCGGAGACGTAAATCGGCATCGGCAAACCAAAAACGCTCGATCGAGGTCATAGTTTCGTATTCTGTAATTAAGACTAAACCTTCCTGTTCATCAATGTGATAACGGCCCGCCACGGGAATGATTTCCGCATAACCGCGCTCCCGCAGGAGAACACCCGCTTGGGGATTATCTTCATCGGGAATTAGCGCAAAAACGGTGGTTCCTTGATGATTTTCGTCTTCTTTGTCCCACTGCATCGAACCATCCCAACTGACAAAGGCACCCCCCACAGTCTTAGCGGGATCGACTTCGTGCATTTCACAGATAGCGATAATTTTCGGGTTATCGGCGCTTAAAGCTTCCACATAAATCTCGGAATCGCCGGTTTCTGCGCGTCGAAAGGGTAAATGATGGGTGGTGCGCTGAGATTTCCACTGTCCCGCACTTTTCTGAAAAAAGGTCATACCGTCCATAGTTTTTATCCTCTGTTTTTCCCATCCATTTTAACGCCATCGTCGTTTTCTGTAACCCTTGTCCCCCTCTCTCTCTCATTCATCCCCAAAATAATCATGATCAATTCTCTTGATTTCATAGATTTTTTGGGTCGATACACCTAGGTTATAATCAATCATCAATTGACTTAATTCTTCCCCATCAATCAGCACTATTTTTATCTCATTTCTGGGGGCATATTCTAAAGCCTCTTGGGTAAAATAGGAAGTGGTGATGAAAATACCTTTTTTGGCTCCTTGTCCCGCTAATGCCCCGACAAATTTCTGGATTTCTGGACGACCAACGGCATTATTATCAGCCCATCTTTTGGCTTGAATATAGATTATATCTAAACCGAGTCTATCTTCTTTTATTATTCCATCAATCCCTTGATCACCGCTCTTACCCACTGCTTTACCTGCATCTCTAATCGAGCCACCATAACCCATTTTTACCAGTAATTCTACTACTAATTTTTCAAAAGCATCTGGGGATAATTTTCGCAGAATAGAAAGTAAGTCTGTTGCTAATGCTTGACGAATTTCTTGATAGGAGTTTTCTAGTAATTCCTCTGGGTTTTGTTCTTGATCAGAAGTTGATAAATTGCTTTCAAGAGTAATAGTTTCATTTTGCTTATTGACTCGATTGAATTCTTGAAATTCAGGAAACTGTCTGAGAAATTTGGCATCAATTCGAGCAGGATTTTGAGATAAGATTTCTTTTCCTTTCTCAGAAATTACAAAAGTTGCCCTTTGGGGTGAGTCAATTAATCCCGCTTTCTTTAAATAGGTTTTTGCCCAACCGACTCGATTAGCAAAAATTTCTTGTTGTCCACTGGGAAGCATTTCTTTTCTTTCCGCTTCCGTGACTTGAAACTCTCTGACCAAGGCTTCAAAAATTTCTCGATATTTATAAACTTTGCCATCTGCAAGTATTTTTAATAGCGGCAACATAATCGATTGAAAATCTGGAATAGGCATAGTTCAGATGAAAAGCGGGGTCAGTCATTCCGATTATACAGCAACAATCTCCAAGAATTTAGATAATAATACAAAATCGTTTTTTAATAGTGCGATTAACTGCCAATCGAACTTTTAAAACCCACTCCCTACTTCCCTAATTCCCCACTCCCTACCCTCCTATACTTTTAAAACAGGATTTAGTATAATACACCTGAACTTATTAATGATTGGGAGGCATTCCTAAAGAATTTGAGAGAGAAATTATCGCCATTGATAATCGTCTTGATACTCAAAAATAAGCTGTTGACTATCTAAATTACTTGTTAAGACTGTCTATGAGCGCCAGAGCTGCGGAGCAGGGAGAGCTTTTTTGGTGATAGCTAAAAAACCCCCTATCCCTGCTATTCATACAAAATCTCATCAAAACAAGCTTCTCCCACACTCGATAAAGTCCTAGCGGCAGCTTTATCGGTTTTCGACTTCTGCACGAGGGTGCGGAATTGCTGTAGATTATAACGAGCTTGGAATTTTTTAATCGTGCAGTCGCATAGGTCTTTTGCCACATCAGCAGCTAATCCCTCCGCGCGCGCTCTTTGTAAACATTCTTGACGATAACTGTCAAAAGTCGTGGCAGGATTAGAACTTTGGCTAAGGTAAACGGCATTATTAGCCTGTACTGGCAAGGATAAAGCCAATAAACCGATAAAAGTTAGTAAATATCTTTGATTTCTCATCATAATAGCTTTTTTAAGCCTGAAATCCCCCACTATATTAGAGAACTGCTGCATAAATTATAGATCGATCGCTCAACTCTTAGGTTCCACTCTTGGCAAACTGCCAACTGTTATGCTAGGATAAGTATTGCTTGATCGGCGCCATCGCCAAGTGGTAAGGCAGAGGTCTGCAAAACCTTTACCCCCAGTTCGAATCTGGGTGGCGCCTTGGAAAATGTCGGCAATCTTTTCTTGATTGCCTTGTCTAAATTAAGGTTTACCAAGGTTTTACTTGATAGGCTGCCACTAGATAACGAAAAATATACTCAACTATCTCTAAATAATTCTCGGTAGTTTCTAGAGACTCACCCCACACCGTCACACCATGGTAAGAAATCAGTAAAGCGGGAATTTCCGGGGGGAAAGTTGAGAATCTACTTTCTATTTCTGCGGCAATTTTCGGCACATCGAGATAGTTAGCAAAAACCGGCATAAATACTTGAGGATTTTCTACCCAAATACCTAAACCTTTCAACATTTCTAAGGGAGGTAACGATAACTTGTCCTCGCGAGCAAAACGGGAAACTAAATTCGCTTCCACTGAGTGGACATGATAACAAGCTTGCGCTTGGGGAAAGAGATAATAAATCACCTGATGAATGCTAGTTTCGGCCGAAGGACGATTATCTCGATGAGCTAATTCTCTGACTTTTCCCGTCAGATCCACGCGCACAAAATCCTGTTCTGTGAGTTTACCTTTACTTTTGCCACTGGCAGTAATCCAAAAACTATGATCATCAACTTTAGCGGATAAATTACCCGCCGTGCCAAGCATCCAACCCAGTTGATAAAATCTTCCGGCAGCGGCAACTAGAGATAGACGAGGATCGCTCATGGTTTTTAGAGATATGGTGGATAGGGACTGACTATTATAACAAGTTGAAGCGATCGGAGGATCCACTCCCCAGCAGATTTGGTGAGGGTGTCAGTCCGGATAATCTCGATCAAAACTAAACCCAAGATAGAATAGAGCGAGGAACCAGTGAGTCAAAAAGAAGATTTAACCGTGGCAATGTGTTGGGAATGTGTTAGGTTAAAGATAATTGCAGCTTTGATGAATCGAGGGTTGAGCCGTGAATAACAACTTTTTCCGCAGCTATTCTGTCAATGATTCTGGTTTGGGTTGTTTCTTATCTTTGATTTTAGTCGGATTGTTGTTAGGCTCGATCGGACTGGGTTGGTTAGTCAATGGTTTTTTAATTCTCGTGGCATTTCTAATCATTTCCCCCGTCATTGCTTGGGGAATTTTTCGCTGGTGGTTGCGACGCAATTTAGTTGAAGATAGCTGTCCCGTCTGTAGCTACGAATTTACGGGTTTTAATCGCACAGAATGCCAATGTCCTAACTGTGGTGAACCGTTAAAAGTGGCAGGGGGTAAGTTTATTATTCTCACCCCTCCCGGTACGATCGATGTCCAAGCGATCGAAGTACCTACCGGACAGCTAGAAGATTAGGATCGAACCATTACCATCTAGGCACGCGCACCAAACTGAAAGCGGGGGATCTGAATTTTAACAATAACAGCAGTCCCAACAGGTGAATTGACCAATGAACGAGAATTAAGCCCCAAATAATTGCAAAAATCAAACTACTAACGGCAAGAGCTTTAAAAATATCATTATCGGTCTTTTGATACCAGAGAAGACTAAGGAAGGAAAGCAGTAGGAGTAGAAGCGGAAAAAGTGGGGAGAACATGGGGATCACCATTGGGTGAGGGGACTGTCTTCACATCCATAGCCTATCATTTTCCCTTGACGGCTACGGGTAGCAGCGGCTACATTCCCCCCTATTTGTCATAAATCTTTAGAATCAAATTAAAAAGTTTACGAGCCAATCTTTTAGTCTAAAGGTGGCGCGACAATCATCCTCATTGTAACGCAAAATAGCCGCCAATAAAGTCCGATCTCCTGTTTTTAACCACTGGTCATACCACCAAACGCATTGATCCCCGCTTACTCCTCGATCGCGCCATTGAAAGCCAATCCAGTTAGCGAGGGATTTTAAAGAATAACTTTCCACGGGAAAAGTTACGGAATTAACTACATAATAGTGCAGATCAAAACAGCGAGAAACTAACTGATTAATCAAAGAAGAAGGAGTTTTATAAAGATAACCCAATCGCTTAATTGTTTCCACTTCGTACTCAGAAAAGTGAAAAATTGGTGCTTGATCATCCTGCATGACTAAGGTTAAAAATTCCTGCCAAATCCTGCCTTCATCTTCCGGCTTTTCTGCCAAAAAGGGATAAAACTGCTGGGTATTAACTCGATAATCAACCCGTAAAATCCCCAAAAGATAATCTAAATTCTGTTCTGGTTCCGCTTCGATGTCAAAATAAAATTCAATCTCGGCCCTCGGTAGGGGAGACAAATAAGCAGTTTTCCCGTTACTTTTGCGAAAGGCCCGATTTTCAATAATTGCTTGGGCCTGTAATTGTAACTGATTAGCCACCTCTACCCCCATACCCTCCCCCATACGGGTAGGACAGGTAAGCGCCAGGGATTCCATGGTGGAAACCCCCAAAGACTGTAAAAATTGGTAACGACTAGGAGTCACCCCCGGGACTAAAGAAAGATGTTGACTCGCTTGAGCAATACCATAACAGTGACTATACCAATGACATAAACTGCAACGCTGACGCGAGATAAAAACTTCTGGTTCTTGGCGATTAATCACCATTGCGCCGAACTTTTTGATTATTTCCTCTAGTTTAGTTAACCAGAGATTCAATTCCACCCGATAGCGATTATGACGACGTAGGACAATTTCCGCGTAATCTGGAAAAACTCCCTGCATACTGGCCAATAAATAGGCGTAAAAAGTAGCCAGCATCTTATATTCAGGCTTAGGACGGCGACCGAGTTGAATATTGAGGGGATAATAAACCCAATCGCCAAATTTAGACTCTCCTGCCTGTTTAATTAATAAATGCGGGGAACCGGTTAAAGAGACGGGATAGCCAGATTGTAAAAGGACTCCGTGATAAATACAGGATACCCCCCGACCCATCAAAGCCTCCGTTTCCCTAGCGGCGGCCAAAATATCAGTGCTGGGGGTAGTCAGGGAACAATAATCGGGATAGGAGTCTTGCAGGACTTTTTTAACGTGACTTTGACTCTCTTGGCGCAATTTAAGCAAAAAATCTCGCTCAGGGTCTTTTTCTTGGCTATTGCCGTAGAGATTTAAAAATGCACGGCGTTGACAACGTTGGTAGTCTAGAAGTAGATCATCGGTCAGTAGCATTCTATACAAGGAGA
Source organism: Microcystis sp. M_QC_C_20170808_M9Col (assembly GCF_007095495.1). Classification (NCBI taxonomy): domain Bacteria; kingdom Bacillati; phylum Cyanobacteriota; class Cyanophyceae; order Chroococcales; family Microcystaceae; genus Microcystis; species Microcystis sp. M_QC_C_20170808_M9Col. The sequence continues at coordinate 36,547 of NZ_SFBZ01000212.1, forward strand.
AAAGTTAAGCTTTCCTGGACCAGTGAAGTAAAGTAAAAAATAATAAACTTAAAAAAAGAAAACATTCCCAAGTATGTTTCCTCTACTCTAATACTATTGTGACAATTGCGACTTAATCCGTCGATAGAATTCAGCCGTCGGTCGTCGGTCGTCAGGAAGTGGGGAAGTGGGGAAATGGGGAAATGGGGAATTCAACTAAAACCCTAAAACCCCAAAACCCAACACCTTGTGACTGATAACTGATAACTGATAACTGATAACTGATAACTGACCCCCCATCTCCTCGCTTATGCAGAATTTAGACGAAAATAGCCTCGATTACGCCGTTAGTAAACCGGATTTAGCCGAACAAAGACAGGAATTTCGGGGACTTAGCAATAAAGTTTATTTTAATTTCGGTGGTCAGGGAACCTTGCCCAAGGCGGGATTAGAGGCGATTATCGATGCCCATAATTTTCTCCAACAAAAGGGGCCTTTTTCAGGACGGGTAAACGATTGGATTACCAAAAAAACGGAACTTCTCAGGCAAGAAATGGCGCAAGAATTGGGAATCAGCCCCAGCACTCTCTCTATCACCGAGGATGTCACTGTAGGCTGTAATATCGCTCTCTGGGGAGTTGATTGGCAAGCGGGGGAACATATTTTACTAACCGATTGTGAACACCCCGGAATTATCGCCACGGTTCAAGAAATTGCCCGTCGTTATCATCTGGAAATCTCCACTTGTCCTATTCGGGAAACTTTAAACGGTGGCAACCCGATAGAAGTCATTTCCGCTCATCTACGTCCAAAAACTAGGGTTTTGGTGGTTAGTCACGTTTTGTGGAATACCGGACAGGTTTTACCCCTCAAGGAAATCTCGCAACTTTGTCATGATAATTCTGTCACCGAAAAACCCGTTTTAGTGGTGGTGGATGCTGCCCAATCCGTGGGTTGTTTGCCCTTGGATTTAAGCGCTACTGCCGCCGATTGTTATGCTTTTACGGGTCATAAATGGTGGTGTGGACCGGCTGGTGTGGGAGGATTGTATATTCGTCCCGAAATCTTCCCTAGTTTACAGCCCACTTTTATCGGTTGGCGCGGCATTGAAACAGATAACCGAGGACAGCCTATCGGTTGGAAACCGGATGCCAGACGCTTTGAAGTGGCCACTTCTGCCTATCCCCAATTTGAGGGTTTAAGGGCAACTATTGCGGTACATAACGCCTGGGGTGATGGGGGACAAAGATACGAAAAGATTTGTCAATTAGCGGCTTATCTCTGGGAAGAATTAAAGACGATTAAAGGGGTGAAATGTTTAAAAAATTCTCCGCCGGAATCCGGTTTAGTTTCCTTTCAAATTGACTCGGCCATCACCCCACAAAAGTTAGTGCAACAGCTAGAAAAACAAGGGTTTTTACTGCGAACTCTCCTCGACCCCCTCTGCGTGCGTGCCTGTGTTCATTATTTCACTTTGCCCTCAGAAATCGAGCAGTTAGTAGCAGCTGTCAAAAAGTTAGTTTAAAATCGGATTATAGGCGATCGACTATCGATAATGACGACCCCGCAACTTTTCGAGTGGGATGAAATTGACATCCTCACCGCCGGGGCCGGACGGTGATGACCGGCAGATCAAACAAACTTAATTGAACGACCGACCGCTGGGTTGACGCTTCACGGGATGCTGCTTCTTTAACAGAAGTCTTACACTTTCCTCTGCGTCCGTTTTTTGAGGTCTCCGATTGCCCACCGGCGACCTTGATATTAATTGCGGCGTTCAC